>CAYVBN010000523.1:0-4634 GCA_964449645.1 uncultured Hyphomicrobiales bacterium | reverse complement strand
GTCGCGATACGTATCCATGCACTGCCAGAAGCCGTCGTGCGCGTACATCGCCATCTGGCCCTCGCGCGCGATCGTCTGCAGCACCTCGGCTTCCAGAACTTCGTCCTCACGCTCCGCGTCGAGGTAGTCGAACAGGCGGCGATCGCAGACGAAAAAGCCGCCCGAGATGCGGCCTCCGCTCGCCTGCGGCTTCTCGTTGAATTCGCTGACACGCTCGCCGTTATGCTCGATTTCCCCGAAGCGTCCCGGCGGCCGCACGCCGCTGACGGTCACGACAGGTTTGTGCCGGCGGTGAAAGGCGACGAGCGCCGGGATATCGATATCGCTCACACCGTCCCCATAGGTGAGCAGAAACGTGTCGCCGTCGATGTAGCGTTCGATGCGCTTGACGCGAGAGCCGGTGAGCGTGCGCTCGCCGGTCTCCGCCAGCGTCACGCGCCAGTCGATGTCGCGCGGACGCTCGATCGCGATCTTGCCGCCCTCGGCGAAATCGATGACGAAATCGGCAATGCTGGTATGGTAGTTCAGGAAGAAGTCCTTGATGGCGCGGCCCTTGTGCCCGAGACACAGGACGAAGTCCTTGTATCCGGCCGCCGCATAGCCGCGCATGATGTGCCACAGGATTGGATAGCCGCCGATCGGAATCATCGGCTTCGGCAGGTCATCGTTGATGCCGCGGATGCGGGTTCCCTGACCGCCGCAGAGAATGACGACTTTCAACTTGTCCCTCCCACGGCTCGGTGCTCCGTCTGCACGTGTCGTTCACCGCCGCCGAACGTCAGCAAGGTCGACAATGGGCCGAAGAGCCCGCGCACGGTGCGGTGCACCGCCTCGATCCGCCGCCCCTCGTCCCAGAGCGCCGCACCGAAGCGCAAAGCCAGCTTCTGGCGCGTGAATACGCTGAGCAGCCGCGCCCTCGGCGAGAGGCCGGGCAGCCGGCTTGCCGCCGCGTGAATTTCGAGCGGCTCGCGGTAGGCCTGCGCGCGCCGGCCCGGCATCAACGAGGTCTGCCCCTCATGGATGCGAATCTTGGTCAGCGTTTCTGGCACGACGGCGATGCGGCCGCCACGCGCCAGCATGGCGACCTGCAGGGCGAAGTCGGAGGCATACGTGAAGCGTTCCTGATAGCCGCCCGCCGCCAGTGCCGCGTCACGGCGATACATCAGGCTCGAGTGCGCGACGGCGTTGCGGTCCTGGTAGAGATCGACGAGATGCTGATGCTCGACGGGGAGCCGATGGGACACGATCTGATGCCCGTCGGCATCGATGTTGTCGTACCAGCATCCGACGAGAACGAGTTCCGGGGCGGTATCGAACAACTCAACCTGCCGCTCGAGGCGGGTCGGCAACGGCACGTCATCGCAATCATTGACGGCGACCAGTGGGGCACGCGCTGCGTGCAACGCGCGTCCGATCCCCTGCGTGAACGTGCGCGACGCGCCGTCCTGCGGCGGGGCGAGCAATCGGATGCGCGGATCGCGCGCGGCGGAGCGCTCGAGAATCTGCGGCGTCTCGTCACTCGACCCGTTGTCGTTGACGACGAGCTCGAAGTTCCCGAACGTCTGGCGACCGATGGCGTCGAGCGTCTCGGGCAGATAGCGCGCACCGTTGCGCACCGTCATGATGATGCTGACCGCCGGACTCATGCGATGGCCGTCACGTCACGATGCACAAGCGCCGCGCATGGTCGGATCAGCCCACAAGACGCGCGGGTGCATATGCCGAACCCGCCGCATGGCTTGGCTCGGCTGGGTGGCGTTGCACTGTGCGCTGCGCAAGATCAACCCAGAAGCTTTTGTCCGCAACGCTGAAGCAGCGCGCCACGTGCGAGCGCGCCCGCTCGACCGCCGTCCGACGATGATCCTCATCGTCGAGCAGCAGCAGGACCATGCGCCGCAGGTCTGCGGCGGTGCGGCAACGCGGCGTCTCCGCCCCGAGCATCGTGTCGAGATCGAGCGCAATGTCCGAACCCACGTGAATGGCGGGCACGCCCGCGCTAGCCGCTTCGAACACCGTGCTCGACGAATTGTAGAGCAGAAGATCGGCCTTGCTCAGCCACGCGGCGGCTCCGCCCTCGACAAAGTCGACGTGCGAGCAATCGATATGGCCGCTCAGGCGCGCCAGAAGAGCATCGCGAAACTGCCGTTCCACCATCGGATGAAAGTTCACCGCGAGGCGCACCTGCGCGAGTCCGGCCGTCGCCACGGCCGCCTTGTGCGCCAGCTCGAGCGAATCGTCGAAATGCATCGAGCAGGTGGCGAGCACGCGCTTGTCTCCGTCGCGCCTGTGCGCCATGGCGACCGGACGCGTCATTTCCGGATAGCGCAGCGCACCTCCGATCGCGATGCGGTCAGGGGGGGCACCGAGCGCGAGAAGGCGTTCGCGAAATTCCGGCCCGATGGTGAGCAGCAGGTCGGGGGTTGTTCCGTCGCTCCATTGGCGGCGGCTCGGATGCGCGCTCAAATAGCGCGGCGCAAGCGGGGCATGCTGGACGCCGATCAGAACCGTATTGGGCAAGGCGCGGCGAAAGCCGGCGAGCATGACCTTTTCCCACGGCTGGTTCTCGTACGGATAGAACAGCGCGCGCGGCGCGGCGCCGGCGCGCGCGAGCGCCCCCGCCAGATCGGCGTAAAGCGCCGCCGCGACCACGCGCGATGATCCAAGCTCCCGTCGTCGTGCGAGACGCACGATGGGAGCGACATCGATGCCATTGAGAGTCCAGCTCCGCCGTGTCGCGAACGGAAGCGTGAGGAGACGCGCATAAGCGCGCAGCAGCGAGCGGATCCCGAGGAACTGCCCCACCAACGCCGAGGGCACGGCTGCTGTCGAGGCTGCGACCGAGGCAACGATCTCGTCGATACGCCCGAGCCAGGCGGCCGCCTTATAGAGCCGTGCAATGTCGACGCCCGTGGCGTGCAGCCACACAGGAAGCTCGCCGAGAAACCGATCGCTCAGGCCGCGGCCATGCTCGCGGCCGTCCGTCCAGCTCATGAGAAAGACATCATGCCGAGCAAGCGGTTGCAAGGCCGGCCCATGCCGACGTATGGCCCGCCGTTGCCGCAGCCAGCCGCGCAGAAATCCCGCGTGAGCCCGACCGGCCTTGACCATCGATTTCCAGGCGCCGTGCCGTCCGCGCCACCGCGCCACAGTGCCGTTGCGGCGGCAGACAGCGGCCAGCGCCCGCCCAAGCGGTGCATCGTCAACGACCACGACATGCCGGCCGCCGGTGCGTGCCGCCTCGACGAGCGCGATGGCGCGGCACACATCGAGAAAGAAGGACGACGTGTAGGGATTCCGCTCGGCCAAGTCGGACGCGCGCCACCCGTCGCCAAAGCGGCCCGAAGCAAGCTCCGCATCGAGCTCGATCATGCGGGGGGCGATGCGGGCCGCCACGGCGTCGATCGCCTCGCCCTGCCCGGCCACCGCGCCGCCGCACGACGCCGCCCGGGCGCACAAGCTCAGATACCGCGCGTAGTCGGCTCCGAAGTACCACAGCGTTCCGGACGCTAAGTCTTCAGCCGCCGGCGCCTGCCCGGCACCGCAAACGAGGACATCCACCGAAGTCACACCACCACGCATCCCCGGCACGGCGATACATCCTGGCGGCGGCCGTCGAGATGCGCCTGCCGCAGGCGGCCATATGCTTCGCCGCGCCACAGGTCGCTCAATGATCGTTCGCCGATCCGGCCGGCACTGAGCGACGACTTGTAGTCGACGTCGCACGGGTTCATCTGCCCGTCCCACCAGACGAAGGCGCGGCGCCAGAGATCGGAGCACGGCGCCGAAATTCCATTCGCCGGCATCTCGTAGGCGTTCTCCCACGGGTTGTAATCGACGAACGCCACCTGATCGACATAGTCGTGCCAGAAGCGCTCGACCTCGCCGAAATCCTGCTCCGGCGAGTACCGGACGCCGGACACGCGCGTGATCGTACGCGATGCCGGATAGTGACGCGCCCTGATCTCCGCGAAGCGGCGCACGTTTTCGAGCACGCGCTCGAGCTTGCCGTTGACGCGCAGCCGCGCATAGAGCTCCGGATCGGCGGCATCGGCCGAGAACACGAGCGTGTTCGGCTCCGCCGCGAGGATCGCGTGGCACTTCGCCTCGTCGAGATACCAAGCGTTGGTGTTGATCTTGAGCGCCAGGAACTTGCCGCGCATGTAATCCAGCATCTGGTCGATCTGCTTGCACAGCAGCGGCTCGCCGCGTGACGCCAGCGTCACGGCTTCGACATGGCCTTCGATCTCGTCGACGATGCGCTTGAACGTTGCGAGCGGCATCTGCCCCATGTGCCCACTGCGGCCCTGGGTGAACGCGCGGTCGGTCTGGTAGCAGAACACGCAGCGATAGTTGCAGATGCTGGTCGGCTCGATCTGCACGCAGGGCGGATAGGCGTCGAGCTCGTGCGTCAACGGAAAGACGTCGTAGCGATAGCGATAGAAGAGATAGCGCGGCAGCTCGTCATTGGGGTCGGCGTAGACGCGCAGCGATCCGATGCGGTCGAGGCCCTCGGCGAAGGCGGCGGCGCTGCCGTCGTCGATCCCGTCGGAGAGCCAGGCGATCTCGACGCCGCTGCCGAGCGCGAGCTTGGCAAGGCGATCCAAGGCCGCGCGCCGGTCCTCGGGCCAAGGCAG
>CAYVBN010000522.1:0-4062 GCA_964449645.1 uncultured Hyphomicrobiales bacterium | reverse complement strand
GTGGTCCCCGGTTTTCGGATCAGATCATGCTCAAGGAATAGGACATGTTCCCGAAAAGTGGCGGTTTCCCTGGTTTTCGGAAGGGATCGTGCTCAATAAATAGAGCGGGCAGACATTGAACCCGCTTTGCGCCGTAGAGCGGCGAGAAGGAGCAACACATGGGTCGGCGGCCCGAACGGGGCGGTCCGAGCCTGTTCACGGCGGCGGGGCTCGACGAAGACGCGCCGCGCCCGCTCGCCGACAAGCTACGCCCGCAAAAACTCTCCGACGTGGTCGGGCAGGATCATCTGCTCGGCCCGGACGGCGCGCTCACGCGCATGCTCGAGACGCGATCGCTCGGCTCGCTGGTCTTCTGGGGCCCGCCCGGCACCGGAAAGACCACCGTGGCGCGCCTTCTCGCCGACGCGACCGACCTGCAGTTCGAGCAGATTTCCGCCGTGTTCTCCGGGGTCGCCGATCTCAAGAAGGTGTTCGATGCCGCGCGCCTGCGGCGCGAGACCGGCAAGGGCACGCTGCTGTTCGTCGACGAGGTGCACCGCTTCAACCGCGCGCAGCAGGATTCCTTCCTGCCCGTGATGGAGGACGGCACCGTCGTGCTGATCGGGGCGACGACCGAGAACCCGTCCTTCGAGCTCAACGCGGCCCTTCTGTCCCGCGCACGCGTGCTCGTCTTCAAGCCGCTCGACGCGGCGGCGGTCGAGAAGCTGCTCGCCAGGGCCGAGCAGACGGAGGGCAAACCGCTGCCGCTCGACGCGGACGCGCGGGCCTCTCTGGTGCGCATGGCGGACGGCGACGGACGCGCCGCGCTGACGCTCGCCGAGGAGGTCTGGCGCGCCGCGCGCAAGGACGAGATTTTCGACATCGCCAAGCTGCAGGAGGTGGTGCAGCGCCGCGCACCGATTTACGACAAATCGCAGGACGGCCATTACAACCTGATCTCGGCGCTGCACAAGTCGGTGCGCGGGTCCGATCCCGATGCGGCGCTCTATTATCTCTGCCGCATGCTCGATGCCGGCGAGCATCCGCTCTATCTCGCGCGCCGCATCGTGCGCATGGCGTCGGAGGACATCGGTCTCGCCGATCCGCAGGCGCTCGTCGTCGCCAATGCGGCGAAGGACGCCTACGACTTTCTCGGCTCGCCCGAAGGCGAGCTCGCCCTCGCCGAGGCGGTCGTCTACATGGCGACCGCGCCGAAATCGAACGCCGTGTACGTCGCCTATGGGCAGGCCATGCGCGTCGCCAAGGAAGCCGGTTCGCTGCTGCCGCCGAAGCACATCCTCAATGCCCCGACGAAGCTGATGCAGGCGGAAGGCTACGGGGCCGGCTACGACTACGATCACAACGCGCCGGACGCGTTCTCCGGCCAGGACTACTTTCCCGAAGAACTCGGCCGCCATACGTTCTACGATCCGCCGGAACGCGGCTTCGAGCGTGAAATCAGAAAGCGGCTGGACTACTGGGCGAAGCTGCGCCGCGAGCGCAGCGAAAGCTGAATGCGGCGAGTGTCCTTACGATTCCGAAGTTCGCATGAGCGTGTACCGCGAGGGCTTGCGAACTTCGGAATCGGGTCGCTAGCCGAACCGGAGATGCTGATGTGATGCGTGGACGTGGACCGAGACAGCCCGGCGGCGGCCGTCAGATCGCCGGACCGCGGGATCGTGACCGCGCGCAGCGCCTCGGTGGACCGCCACGGCCGGGGAAAGTTGCGCGCCCGGGACGGAAGACCACGCGCCGGGCGCCACCGAAGGCGGTGTCCTCCGAGCCGCATCGGCCCGCCCCCGCGCGCCCGACACCCGTTGAGATGCCGACGACCGTGCAGACCGTCGCCGTCACGCCCGACGAGGCCGGCATGCGGGTCGATCGCTTCCTCGAAGCGCGCTTTCCCGGCCTCTCGTTCTCACACATCCAGCGCGTGATCCGCAAAGGCGAGCTGCGCGTCGACGGCAAGCGTGTCGACGGCAAGGATCGGCTTCGCGCCGGGCAGGCGGTGCGCATTCCGCCGCTGCGGCTCGACCAGCCGAAACCGGCAGGCGGCGCCGAAAACGACGCGACCCGCGCGTTTCTCAAATCGATCACGCTGTTCGAAGACGATGACGTCCTGGTGCTCAACAAGCCGATGGGACTTGCGGTGCAGGGCGGTTCGGGCACGGTGAAGCACGTCGACGGCATGCTTGCGGCGCTGCGCGGCGCCGACGGCCAGCGCCCGCGCCTCGTTCATCGGCTCGACAAGGATACCGCCGGGTGCCTGCTTGTCGCCAAGACGCGCTTTGCCGCCTCGGCGCTCGCCAAGAATTTCCGCTCGCGTTCGGCGCGCAAGATCTATTGGGCGCTGGTCGCGGGCGTGCCGAAGCCGAAGCAGGGCCGCATCTCGACCTTTCTGGCCAAGGAGGAGCGCGAAGAGGATTCCTTCATGCGCATCGCCCAGCACGGCGAGGAGGGAGCGAGCCACGCGGTGACCTACTATGCGGTGGTCGAAACGGCGGCGCACAAGCTCGCCTGGGTATCCCTCAAGCCGGTCACCGGCCGCACCCATCAATTGCGCGCCCACATGGATCACGTCGGACATCCGATTGTCGGCGATCCGAAATACTTCGCCAAGGAGAATTGGGAACTGCCGGGCGGCATCCAGAACCGCCTGCATCTTCTGGCGCGGCGGATCGCCATTCCGCATCCGCGCGGCGGCATCATTGACGTCAGCGCGCCGTTGCCGCCGCACATGCAGCAGTCCTGGAACCTGCTCGGCTTCGACACGGCGCGCTACGATCCGATCGAGCGGGCGCCCGAGTGAGCAAAGCCGCGTGAGCCTGGGCTGATATCAGCCGTCCGCGTGCCTATCTGGTGCGGGAGGATGCAATCCCGCGCCGTCCGTGGGACATCAATCCTCCTGGTGAAGAGGTGAGCCATGATGCGCACCCTGTTCCTTATGGCGCTTCTCGCGCTTGCCGGCGCATCGCCTGCGGCCGCACAGAGCTTCAACACCGGTCCGCGGTCCGTGCCGTTGGCGCCGGGTTCCGCGCCTCCACTCACCGCGCCGGCGCCGCCCGCAACGGCCCCAGGCCCGATGCAGCCGCCGCTCGGAGCGCCTGGCGCGCCGCCAAGCCTCGATACGTGGGGCGACCGCGCGGCGCGCTGTGTCCACTATGGCACCGCCATGGGAGTGCCGCCCGGCCAGATCGGCGCCTACACCTCCGAATGCGCCAATTGAGGCCCATGCGGGGGAAGGCGGGCCCGCGCAATTAGCAACCTAATAGTTGCATATTGTCGCCACGATTACCTTTCACCTTGGAGCGGATCGAGCCGGAGCGCCGGCTCACGGGTTTCGTGAGACCAGTCGAACTGTCGGATACCGGGGGCCGCGAATGGACGCACAGTTTAAGCCGAATACTGTCTACGTGATCTACATCGCGTCGACGCCCGAGAAGGTCTGGGCGGCGCTCACCAGCCCGGACTTCACCCGGCAGTATTTCTTCGGCCACGCGATCGAGATCGAGCCGCGGAAGAGCGGCCGTTTTCTCCTGCGAACGCCGGATGGACGCGAGCACATCACGGGCAGGGTGATCGAATGGGATCCGCCGCGACGTCTCTCGGTGACATGGAGCGTCGAGTCCATGCCGGAGTTCCGTCAGCTCCCCGAGTGCCTGGTGACCTACGACATCGAACGCTCGGGCGAGTCGGTGAGGCTCACGCTCACCGAGGCGCACAGCTGGGATATTCCCGAAGCCCTTCTCTCGGGCGGCCGTGCCGGCTGGCCGGCGATCCTGTCGAGCCTCAAGAGCGTGCTCGAGACCGGCAAGCCGCTGGTCATCGAAATGCAGCCGCCGAAGGAGATGCTCGAGGCGCTGAAGAACTTGAAGCGGTGAGTTGTTCACCTCTCCCCAACGGGGAGAGGTGAAGCGTAGGAGCGAGAGGTGAAGAGGTGACGCAGCCAGGAAGGCGCAGAGCTCTGGACGTCTACCGCAAACCTGCGTTGATCTTCTCGAGCGCCGCCGAACCGGGGCACAGCTCCTTCTCGTCGAGCGCGTTGAGCGGCCGCTCCACGGTGCCGAAGTGTCGATGCAGATC
>CAYVBN010000521.1:0-5593 GCA_964449645.1 uncultured Hyphomicrobiales bacterium | reverse complement strand
TGCGGCGCATCCGGAAGATCGCTTTGGCGAACGTATCGGTCGGGCACCCAGCGCTCGCCCTCGCGCCGCAGCCGCACCAGCATCGGCATGTCGGTGTAGCGGCGGCAGTAGTCGTCGAAGTATGGTGTTTGCCGGTCGATGAAGAACTCGCGCAGGACGACGTGGCCCAGCGCCATTGCGAGAGCGGAATCCGTGCCCTGCTTGGGGTGCAGCCAGAGGTCCGACAGCTTGGCCACTTCGGCGTAGTCGGGCGTGACCGCCACCACTTTTGTGCCGTTGTAGCGGGCCTCCACGAAGAAATGCGCGTCGGGCGTGCGGGTCTGCGGCACGTTCGAGCCCCACGCGACGATGTAGCCCGAATTGTACCAGTCCGCCGATTCCGGCACGTCGGTCTGCTCGCCCCAGGTCTGCGGGCTCGACGGCGGCAGGTCGCAATACCAGTCGTAGAAGGACAGCAGCGTGCCGCCGATCAGCGAGAGATAGCGCGCGCCGGACGCATAGGAGACCATCGACATCGCCGGGATGGGCGAAAAGCCGATCACGCGGTCCGGTCCCCACGTCTTGATGGTGTGGATGTTGGCGGCGGCGATCAGCTCGCTCAGCTCGTCCCAGGTCGAGCGCACGAAGCCGCCGCGCCCGCGCATGGACTTGTACGACTTCGTCAGCTCGGGATTGCCGACAATGGAGGCCCAGGCCTCCACCGGAGGTAGGGTCTTGCGCGCCTCTCGCCAGGCCCGCAGCAGGCGCCCGCGCACGATCGGATATTTGATGCGGGCGGCACTGTACAGGTACCAGCTGAACGAGGCTCCGCGCGAGCAGCCGCGCGGTTCGTGGTTGGGCATTCCGGGGCGCGTCCGCGGATAGTCGGTCTGCTGCGTCTCCCAGGTGACGACGCCGCTCTTCACGTAGATCTTCCAGCTGCACCCTCCGGTGCAGTTGGTGCCGTGCGTGGAGCGCACGATTTTGTCGTGCTGCCAGCGCTGGCGGTATCCTTCCTCCCACATGCGGTCTTCATCGCGAAGCTCGCCGAGGCCTTCCGCAAACGTCTCTCGCCGCCGCGAGAGATACGTCAGCCGTTCAAGAAAGTGACTCACTTCGCTTCTCCGTGGATGTCATCGCGATGAGACCGCGCGACCGGCCGCATTCGCCGGTCGGCGGCTGTCATACCTTCTCTCCCATGACAGGCAGTCTGCGCACCTCGGTGATGTAGTTCAGCACCAGCGAAACGGCGACGATGCCGTAAAGCAGCATGAAGCAGCTCGAATTGATGCGCAGCCAGTCGAGGACGGCGCCGAACATGATCGGCAACAGGAAGCCGCCGAGTCCGCCCGCGAGGCCGACGATGCCCGAGACGATGCCGATGTCCTCGGAGAAATCGTCGCCGATATATTTGAAGGTCGACGCCATGCCGCAGGCGAACGCCGCGCCGAGCGCAAACAGCAGCGCGCTGAATGCGAACCAGTGCAGCGCGATGCTGAAGCCCTTGGGCCCATCGAGGGTGTGCACGATCAGTTCGGTTTGCGGATAGGACAGAAGGAAAAGGCATACCCAGGCGGTCCACAGCACCCACCAGGTCACCTCGTGCGCGCCGAAGCGGTCCGACAGCCAGCCGCCGAGCGCCCGCAGAAGGCCGCCCGGCAGCGAGAAGCAGGCCGCGAGCAGCGCCGCCTGCGCGATCGTGAATCCGTACTCGCTCTTGAAATATTGCGGCATCCAAACCGAGAGAGCCGTGAAGCCGCCGAACACGATGGAGTAGTACTGGCAGTATTTCCAAACCCGCGGATCGCGCAGCACCGAAAGCTGCTGCCGGAGAGGGACACCCCCCTTGCTTGTCCCCGGATCGCGCTCCGAGAGAAACCAGAAGACCACGGCGGTGATCAGAAGGACGACCGCATAGACGCGCGGCACGGACTGCCATCCATAGGCGTCCACCAAGGCCGGGGCGACGATCATGTTGAGCGCGGCCCCGACCGTGCCGGCGCCGAACACGCCCATCGCAAAGCCCCTACGCTCCTTGGGGAAGAAGCGTGCGACGTAGGGCGTCCCGACCGCAAACGACGCACCGACGAGGCCCAGCGCCAGCCCCAGCAGCAGGAATTGCCAGAGCGCATCGGCATAGGACGAGAGCCAGACCGGGACGGCGCAAATAATAAGGAGCAGGAACATCACGATCCGTCCGCCGAAGCGGTCCGTCCAGATGCCGAGCGGCAGGCGGAACACGGCGCCGGTGAGGACCGGCGTCGCCGTGAGCAGGCCGAACTGTGTGGAGTCGAGGCCGAGCTGCTGGCGTATCGGGATTCCTGTGACGCCGAACATCATCCAGACCGCGAAGCACATGGTGAAGGCGAGGGTGCTCGCGACCAGGACCTTCATGCTGGTGACGTCGTGAGTTGCCGAGGCAATGGCGCGATCACTCGAAGGGGGAGGATCCGTACGGCGACGATCGTCGTTCAAGACTCCCTCCTGCCAACAACTACTTTTGCGGTCGCTGCGACATGCGGCGCGCCGCCGCCAACCAGTCATGCAGCAGTCCCCGGTCCTCCTTGCTGAAACGTGCCCGCCGCACGAGGTCGTCGAACGTGTCGTCAGGGTGGAGGCGTTCGTATTCCGCCCTCGCCAGGGCTTCCACGGACCGATGCTTGTCTGCAGCCGCGTGAGGGGCTGGGACACCGGCCGCACCTTCATCTCCGTCAACGATCGACGGCGACTCGTTCGCGTTCGTCCAGAGGAGGGGTTCGATCGAAGGGGCCTGCTTCTCACGCGAGGCGAAAGGTTGGCTGAGCTTGGCTGGAATGCCGTCCCGCTCGATGATGGCGTATGTCATGACCATCCAGTTCGCAGCCGACTGGGACGCAAGTTGCGGTCCGGTGAAGACCGCGAGGGTCGATCGGCCCCAAGCGCCCGTTGCGGAGCCACGCCAAGCGTAAGCTTTGCGGTTCAAAAAGCAATATTATGTATATATCTTGTCCGCGGATATTCGCGCGCCGCTCTGCGGAACCTCGAGCGACGGGCGGGCGTTGTCGCTTTTGGTCTTGTTTGCTGTTCGTTTGCGAGGAAAATCCGATGCAGCAGCGAACAGGCGGCGCGTTCGCCCACACGTGCGCTGGCGGGAACGGGAGGGCCGGCGCTCGCTTCGCCCGGATTTTCGCGCGTTTGGGATCACCATTGGGGCAAGGGAAAGCGATCAGCCGAACCGATGAGATATCATCGGCGCCGCAGTGCGCCTGTTCGCTTCACCACAATCCGGGCGCATGCGGCGCCCGCGGCCCGGTCGCACGGATGCATTTCCGGTTGGTCGTCGCGCAACCAGTCGGGCACCTCATGCGTCGAGGGGCCGCGGCATGGATCCTGGGCTGCCTTTCGCGATCAGGTTGTCACCAGACGCGCTGGTCTGGTCCGGGACGTCCATTGCGCATGGCCCGGTCGGCGCGTTCCTTCGCGTACGCAGAGGACAGAAGCCCAGGGAAAGGAACGCAGGGCCCGGAGCAATGCCGTCCGCGCCCCCACACGCTCGGGGGCATGAACGGCCGGCGCTTTGGCATGGACTTTTGCCGAGGACACCCGCCAAGAACGCTTGCAAAGGGCCCTTGCCAAGGCTCCTTGCCAGGGCCCCGGGGCGGAAACCGGGACGAGGAGGGTCCGGCTCTTGTGCCGCCGGCCATGCTTCGCTAGATACTGCGCCTCGTCGACACTTTGCTCGGGTGTACGCAGCCGCGGGTTTCAAGGACGCGGTTTGACCGCCCCGCAGGCTTCCGGAGAGGTGGCAGAGTGGTTGAATGCACCGCACTCGAAATGCGGCATACGGGCAACCGTATCGGGGGTTCGAATCCCTCCCTCTCCGCCATTTCAGAGCAGAACTGCGAACGCCGAGCGTAGCCGGCTTTACGCCGGCCGCGGCGGTCAGCGTCTGAAGCAGGTTGCTTTTCGAGCCGATGATGCGGACCTCGCGGTCAGCCACCTCGACGCGCTGGGCGAGCGCGCGGAGATGGTCGCGGCGGTAGCCGCCGCCGTCGATCCTGATCCGCTCGCGTGCCGTTCTGGCGAATCTCTGGACCATCTGCGGCGTGATCGCTTGCTGGCCTGACGTCTCCAGCATCGCGGTGGCACGCGCCGCGTCGGCTTCCGCCTGGTCGCGGATCGCCTTGAGGCTCGCAACGCGCTCCTTCAGCGCCGGGTCGTCGAGATCAGCGACGCCGGCTTCGATCGCGCCATAGAGCCGCTTCAAGCGCAGGTCGGTCTCGGCCGCCGCGCGCTTGCTCAGCTCGGCGATGTGCGTGCGGCGGCGCTCGGCGCGCTCCTGCCGGCGGTCCAGAACAGACGACAGAACCTCCTCGAGCCGGTCCGGCTGGAGCAAACGGTCGGCGATGTGCTCCGCTACAAGGCTGTCCAGCCTCCCCATCGAGATCGACCGGCCCTTGCAGCCCACCTCGCCCTGCCGGGCTTTGATCGAACAAGTGTAATAGCGATACCGCCTTCCCTTCCCGGTCCTGAGCGTCATGGCGCCGCCGCAGTCCGCGCAGAAGCAGATGCCGGTAAGAAGGGTTGGACCGCTTACGACGCGCGCCGGCGTGACCTTCGGATTGCGGGCGCGCAGATGCGCCTGAACGGCATCGAACATCGCTTGATCGATCAGCGGCGGCACATCGACGGTGACGATCTCGGTGGCCGGCGTCAGTATCTTGTTCTTGGCGCGCGTGTTGAACTCGTGCCGGCCGACATAGGTCGGCCGCGTCAGGATGCGATGAACTTGGCCGAGCCCCAGCGCCCGCCGTCGCCGGTGAAGATGCGATGCTGGTTGAGATAGGCCGCGATGTTCTTGACGCCCATCGGGCCGCCCGTGCCGTCGCCCTCCAGGGCGGCCGATAGATCAGCCGCACCGTGTCCGCGTGCAGCGGTCGATCTCCAGCTTCTTCTTTGTCTTCGCGCCGCGCCGCTCGGCCGCGACCACGCGATAGCCGATCGGTGGCAGGGAACCGTTCCAGATGCCTTGCCGCGCGTTCTCTTTCAACGCGCGGAGGAAATGCTTGGCGTTCTCCTTGGACTGGTATTCGTCGAACAATGCCATGATCTGCCGCATCATGACGTGCATCGGATCGTCGCCCATCTCTTGGGTAATCGAGACGAGCCGGACGCCGTTCTTCGCCAGCCTGCGGACGTAGAATTCCAGCTCGAAGTGATCGCGGAAGAAGCGCGAGAAGCTGTGAACGATGACGATATCGAACGGCGTGGGCCTGCTCGTTCCCGCTTCGATCATGCGCTGGAACTCGGGCCGGCGGTCGTTCATGGCGGACGCGCCCGGCTCGACGTAGGTCTCGACAAGCTGGTAGCCGCGCGCGGCGCAGTACGCTTCGCCCTGACGCTTCTGATCGGGAATCGAGACATCGTGCTCGGCCTGCCGCGCCGTCGAGACGCGCAAGTAAAGGGCGGCGCGCAACGGCATAGTCATCGCGATTGTCCTCTCAGTTCATCGGTGCGGCCCGAACAATTCATCGAAGAGATCGCCGAACCATGCCTCGAACACGTCGAACTCGGCGTCGGTGATCGGCACAGGCTCAGGCCAATCGTCCGTGACGATCCACGCCGACAGGTCGTG
>CAYVBN010000520.1:0-2567 GCA_964449645.1 uncultured Hyphomicrobiales bacterium | reverse complement strand
GGGTGGGCCGCTGTGTATGGTGAAAGCCCATGACGCGGTTCATCTTCATAACCGGCGGCGTGGTCTCCTCCCTCGGAAAAGGTCTTGCTTCGGCGGCGCTCGGCGCGCTCCTGCAGGCGCGCGGGTATTCGGTTCGGCTGCGCAAGCTCGATCCGTATCTCAACGTCGATCCCGGGACCATGTCGCCCTACCAGCACGGCGAGGTCTTCGTGACCGACGACGGGGCGGAAACCGACCTCGATCTCGGCCACTACGAGCGGTTCACCGGCCGGCCCTGCACCCGCCAGGACAACATCACGACCGGACGCATCTACCAGGAGATCCTCACCAAGGAGCGGCGCGGCGACTATCTCGGCGCCACCATCCAGGTGATCCCGCACGTCACCAACGCCATCAAGGATTTCATCCGCGAAGGGAACGAGGGCTTCGACTTCGTGCTGTGCGAGATCGGCGGCACGGTCGGCGACATCGAAGGCCTGCCGTTCTTCGAAGCGATCCGTCAGCTCGGCAATGAGCTGCCACGTCATCACGCGGTCTACATCCATCTCACGCTGCTGCCGTTCATCCCGTCGGCCGGCGAGCTCAAGACCAAGCCGACGCAGCACTCGGTCAAGGAGCTGCGCTCGATCGGCATCCAGCCCGACATCCTGCTGTGCCGCACCGATCGGCCGATCCCGAAGGAAGAGCGGCGCAAGCTCTCGCTGTTCTGCAACGTGCGCGAGTCCGCGGTGATCGAGGCGCGTGACGTCGACAACATCTACGCCGTGCCCGAGGCCTATCACGCGGCCGGGCTCGACAGCGAAGTGCTCGCCGCCTTCGGGATCGAGCCGGGGGCCTCGCCCGATCTCGCCACCTGGCGGCTGATCAACGAGCGCATCCACAATCCCGAAGGCGCGGTCACCATTGCGGTGGTGGGCAAATACACGGGTCTCAAGGACGCCTACAAATCACTGATCGAGGCGCTGTCGCACGGCGGCATCGCCAACAAGGTCAGGGTCGATCTCGACTGGATCGAGAGCGAGGTGTTCGAGCGCGAAGACCCGACGCCGTTCCTCGAGCACGTCGACGGGATTCTCGTGCCCGGCGGCTTCGGCCAGCGCGGCGCCGAGGGAAAGATTCGAGCGGCGCAGTTCGCGCGCGAGCGCAACGTGCCGTATTTCGGCATCTGCTTCGGCATGCAGATGGCCGTCGTCGAGGCGGCACGGAACCTGTGCGGAATCGACGCCAATTCGACCGAATTCGGCCCGACCCCCGAGCCGGTCGTGGGCCTCATGACCGAATGGCTCAAGGGCAACGAGTTGCAGAAGCGCTCGGCGGGCGGCGATCTCGGCGGCACCATGCGGCTCGGCGCCTACAAGGCCGTGCTGCAGCCCGGCAGCAAGGTGTCGGAGATCTACGGCACCACGGAGATTTCCGAGCGCCATCGCCATCGCTACGAAGTCAACACCGCCTACAAGGGCCGGCTCGAGCAGCGCGGCATGCGCTTCAGCGGCATGTCGCCCGACGGGATCCTGCCGGAGATTATCGAATACGCCGATCATCCGTGGTTCATCGGCGTGCAGTTCCATCCGGAGCTCAAATCGCGTCCGTTCGCGCCGCATCCGCTGTTCTCCTCGTTCATCGAAGCCGCGGTGGTGCAGAGCCGGCTGGTGTAACCGATGGACGTCTCGGCGCGTCTCGACAGTGGGGTGCGTCCCATGTCGCGCGGTCTCGATCATGTCGTCCATGCGGTGCACGACCTCGACGGCGCCGCCGACGTTTATACGCGGCTCGGATTCACGGTTGGCGCCCGCAATCGCCATCCGTGGGGGACGCACAACCGCATCATCCAGTTGGCCGGATCGTTCATCGAGATCCTGACGGTCGCGGAGCCGGACAAGCTCGGCACGGAAGGGGTCTCGCTTCAGTTCGGGGCGCGCAATCGCGATTTTCTGGCGCGGCACGAAGGGCTGTCCTTTCTGATGCTCGAGAGCGGTGATGCGCCGCGCGACGCTGCGGCCTTTCGTGCCGCTGGCATCGGCGTCTCCGAGGCGCTGACGTTCACGCGCACCGGCCAGGGACCGGACGGCGGCCCGGTCAAGGTCGGATTCTCGCTCGCCTTCGCACAGGACCCGCGCGCGCCCGAGATCGGGTTTGCGGTCTGCCGCCAGCTCCAGCCCGAGAGCTTCTGGAATCCGGTCTTGCAGGCGCACCCGAACACGGCCGTGCGCCTCGCCGGCGTCGTGCTCGTCGCCGACAATCCGAGCGACCATCATGTCTTCCTCTCCGCCTTTGCCGGACAGCGGGACCTGCAGGCGACATCGAGCGGCATCACGCTGAAGACGTCGCGCGGCGACATCCAGGTGATGGATCGCGCCGCCTTCCTTGCCCACTTCGGCGCGCACCCACCCGATACGACGCGCGGCGCCCGGCTCGCCGCCTTGCGGTTTGCCGTGCGCGATCTCGCCGCGGCGCGGAGCGCCATTAAGCAGGGCCGGCTGGGTCCTCAGGGGCGCATTGGGCGGGTCGTCGTGGGGCCGCGCGCCCCCAAGGGCGCGACGCGCGCCATCGAGGAGGGGCGCCGGAAT
>CAYVBN010000519.1:0-14795 GCA_964449645.1 uncultured Hyphomicrobiales bacterium | reverse complement strand
GTGACAAGAAGGGCTTCCGCGCCGAGCTGCTGGAGCAGTCCGACGGCGAGGTGGCGGGCATCAAGAACGCGACGCTCAAGATCACGGGCGACTACGCGTACGGGAGCCTGCGCACCGAGAACGGCGTGCACCGCCTCGTGCGCAAGTCGCCGTTCGACTCCAACGCGCGGCGCCACACCTCGTTCGCGAGCGTCACGGTCTACCCTGTGGTCGACGACCGCATCAACATCGACATCAAGGAATCCGACGTGCGCACGGACACCATGCGGTCCGGCGGGGCCGGGGGCCAGCACGTCAACAAGACCGAATCGGCCGTGCGCCTTACCCACATCCCGACCAACATCGTGGTCGTCTGCCAGACCGGCCGGTCGCAGCACCGAAACCGCGCGCAGGCCTGGCAGATGCTGCGCGCCAAGCTCTACGAACATGAGCTCAAGAAGCGTGAAGAGCAGGCTGCTGCCGAGCAGGCCGCGAAGACGGATATCGGCTGGGGTCACCAGATCCGCTCGTACGTCCTGCAGCCCTATCAGATGGTGAAGGACCTGCGCACCGGCGTATCGACGTCGAACACCGGCGCCGTGCTCGACGGCGATCTCGACCAGTTCATGGAAGCCGCCCTGGCGCAGCGCGCGTTCGGCGGAGGGCCGACCGAGGTCGAGGACGTCGAATAGACCGCGGCGGAACCCCGCACTGGTCGGAGCCGGGCCTCAGGCCGAGGCCGGAAGTCCGTCGGTCAAGCGCACCGGAACATGCCGCGCGGCGATTCCAGTGAGCTCGCGTGCGAGCGCCGTGCCGTCGAGGCGCGCCGAGGAGAGATTGAGCAGCGCCGTCACGCAGCGGCGAACGACGGCGAGCATCGCCTCGAGCTCGCGGTGATGCAGGGCGGTGTCGGCCAGCGCGCTCGTGTTGGGGATGTTCCAATGCGCCACGATGGGCGGCCGCGGCCAGGTGGGGCAGAGCCGGGCGAGCGTCTGGCTGCCGACCGTCACGATGCAGTCGATCTCGTGGGCATCCGGCCCGATGAATTCGGTCAGGGTCTTCGGCCGCAGGCCCTCGATCGGAATGCCGTGGTCCCACAGCACGCTGAGCACCGCGTTGGGGATGCGATCGACGGGCTCGATCCCGGCGCTGTAGGCGCGCACGCCGCTCTCCGCCAGGGCGTTGGTGACGGCTTCCGCCATGATGCTGCGCGCGCCGTTCACGCGGCACAGAAAAAGAACGTTCTTCGGCCCAGTGCGGATCGACTTGAACATGGCGCTCCCCTCCGCGGGATGCGCCGATACACTCAACGAGCGGTATTAAAAAGCAATTGCCGGCTCCAAACGCCGTTCACCTCTCGTAATCGCTGTATGGCGACTTTTAGCGATTCTTCAGAAAGTGCCGGGGCCGTGTTAACGGCGCCTGATCAGCGGTTCGCGCTGGCGCCGCGTTTTTCTTAAAATTCGAGATGACGGCGGCGTCAGCTTCCGTGCCCCAACTGCGCTGCGGCGCGCAGGAACTTCTGCGGGTCGACCGGGTCCCCGGCGACCCGCGTCTCGTAGTGGAGGTGCGGGCCCGTGGAGCGGCCGGTCGAGCCGACGCGGCCGATGACCTGCCCGATCTTCACCTTCTGGCCCACTGTGGCTTCGACCGCCGACAGATGTCCGTACCGGGTCGCAAGCCCGTTGCCGTGGTCGATCTCGACCATCTTGCCGTAGCCGCCGTTCCATCCCGCCTGGGTCACCGTGCCGGCGGCGGTCGCCCGCACCGGGTCGCCGATACTGGCGCGAATATCCACGCCGGTGTGCATGGCGGGCCGGCCGAGGAAGGGGTCGATGCGCACGCCGAAGCCCGAGGAGGTGTCGATTTCGCCTTCGACGGGCGAGCGGACCGGAACGGAGTCCAGCGCGCGGCTGAGCCGGTCGACCTGCGCACGAGCGAGGCTGGTGCGATAGATCTGACGGTCGAAAGCATTGGCGTTGGCCGGCAGCCGCACCGGAATGAAGGGCCCGCCGACGCCGCGGTGCGATGCGGCCTTGTCCACATTGAGCCCGAGATCGGTCAGCATCGTCCGTATCCGCCGTGCCTTCTGGCCGTAGGTTTCCTCGAGGCTGTTCAGGGTCGTGGTCTGCTGCACCTCGACGCGATCGAGCGAGTCCTGCAGGCGTGCGAGCACCCGCTCGGGTCCGCCGCGGCGGTCGATCTCTGCGCGGCGATCGGTGGCCGGCGGGAACAGGTCCGGGCCGCTGATCGGTGCGGCCTTTCGCACAGGGCCGGAGCGCGCGGGCACCCGAACGGAGCCCGTGACATTGGGGTCGGTGAGGCTCGTCAGCGCGGAAGCGCGCGATTCCAGCATGCTCTGTCGGCGGAGCAATTGATCGAGCTTCTGCTCGAATTGTTCCTGGTCGAGGAGCTGGCGGCTGGTGACGCGGTCGACGCGTGTGCGCATCTCCGCGATGCGGTCCTCGTAGGCGTATTGCATCTCGGCCTGGCGGGCGAGCAGGCGCTTGATGACGTCGTCATGGAAGGCGAAGTAGGTCGCGGTCACGAGCGACCAGGCCGCCATGATCACCAGCGTGCCGACGATCGTCCAGAACGCGACCGGGCCGAACCGGATCTGCCGGCCCGCATGTCCGAACGTGTAATCGGCGGCGGCTGCGGACGGGCGCGGCTTTGCCCGCGGACGGCCGGAAGACGGACGCGGACGGCTGCGCGGATCGTGCCGTCCTTCCGCGCTCGCAAGCGCGGCGCCGTAATCCGGACGGTGCGCGTGTTCGGCATAGGGGTGGGGCCCGGCAGGGATCGGATCATCATACCGCTCGGCATGATGGTTGCGCCGCCGGTCCCTCGGATGAGCCGAGGCTTCGAACTCGTAAGGGTTGGGGGACCGGTGAGACATCGACGCTCCCGCACCGGCCCGCGGAGGCCGGCGCGCCAGGGGCGATCTTGAGGTGGGGCCGATCGCCGTGACTTCCTCGGCCCGCGCCGCGCCGGAGCACGCGCGAGCCGGGTCGATTGGACCAACCTGTGGTTAATTTTCGGCAAATCGGTCCTGCCCCCGGCAGCGCAGAGCAGCCGAGTCGAGGTCAAAGGGCCTGTGCGGCGGCGAGGACCTCCTCGGCGTGGCCCGGGACCTTCACCTTGGGCCAGATCCGCGCGATGCGGCCGTCGCGTCCGATCAGGAAGGTGGTCCGCACCACGCCCATGAAGGTCTTGCCGTACATGGATTTTTTCCCCCATACGCCGTATGCTTTGAGGGTTTCGAGGTGCTCGTCCGATGCGAGCGGGGTGGTGAGGCCGCGCTTCGCGCGGAACGCCTCCTGGGCCTTTACCGGATCGGCGGAGACCCCGACGACGAGGGTGTCGGCGGCAGCAAAAGCCTCGTTGAGGGCGGAGAAGGCCTGCGCTTCTGTGGTGCAGCCCGGCGTGTCGGCCCTGGGGAAGAAGTAGAGCACGAGCTTTCGGCCGGCCGCGTCGGCGAGCGATATGGTGCCGCCGCCGTCGCGCGGAAGACGAAAGTCGGGAGCCTTGTCGCCGGGGGTGAGAACTGGGACCATATGCCTTCCTTTCGTCGTTTTCACGCGGTCATTCTGCAACTCGCATCTACGTCCGGTGGACGCTGGCGGATCAGCAGGCTTCATAGCAATCCGCGGTCCCGGGTTGCGAATCGCCTGGGCATGGGATCGTCCTGGCGGATCAGTGGGTGAGGGGACGCCCTGAAGGGCATGACGGACAAAAAACACGGTCCGAAAATCGCTGCCCTCGAGGGGCTGCAGACGACCCTCGATCTGCATCGACGTGCGGAAGCCGCCGCCTGCGCGCGTGCGGTGCCCGAGCGTCTGCGCCGCCGGTTGAGCATCGACGTTCGGCTGCTCCGGTCGGGGGTGCAGCGCCTCGCGCTCGGTCTCGCCCGCCTGCCGCGTGATCCGTTGTGGCGAAATCTTCTGCGGCGCGCCACCGCGCTCGCGCGCCGGCCCCGGTTGCGCCGGATCGCGCTCGCGGGCGGCGCGGTGATGGCCGCGCTGACGATCGCCGTCGGTCTGCTGTGGTGGCGGCTGATGAGCGGCCCGATCTCTCTCGATCTGGCGACGCCGTGGCTCGCGTCCGCAATCGAACAGAATTTCGGGACCAGCCATCGCGTCGAGGTCGGCGGGACGGTGCTCGAGCGCGACGAGCACGGACGCACGGCGCTGCGCATCCGCGACATCAAGGTTCGCGATCTGGACGGGGCCATCGTCGCGAGCGCACCGCGCGCGGAGGTCGGGCTCTCCGGCTGGAGTCTCCTGAGCGGCCAGTTGCGGGCTCAGAGCCTCAACCTCGTGGGCGCCGAAATCTCGGTCCGCATCGAGCCCGACGGGCAGGTGACGGTCTTCGCCGGGGCCGACAAGCGGCCGCTGGCAACGGCGCCGGCTCCGGCCGCAGCCAAGCCGATGACGCCGACTGCTCCTGGCGGGCGCGGCGAGAACGCCGGCGCGAGCACGAATGCAAGCCCGGGCGCCGGCACCGACGCGAATCATCTCGCGGCTTTGCTCGCGTGGATCGACAGTCTCGGCGCGCTCGGGCTCGACGGCTACGACCTCGCCGAAATCGGTCTCAAGAACGGCAACCTGGTCGTCGACGATCAGCGGACCGGCAAGCAGTTCTCGTTCCAGAACATCAACCTCAGCCTGACCCGCCCGAACGCGGGCGAGGTGGCCTTCAGTGTCGGCTCGGACAATCGCGAGAAGCCCTGGGTACTGATGGCGACGGTGCGTCCGAGCAGCGATGGCCGCCGCCTGGTCGGCGTCGAGGCGCGCCGCGTGTCGCTGCGCGATGTCATGCTCGCGCTGCGCATGGGCGAAGATCAGTACGAGGCCGATCTGCCGGTCTCGCTCAGCCTGCGCGCGGAAATCGACCGCAACGGCCTGCCGCAATTCGCCAGCGGGCGTCTGCTCGCCGGTCCCGGAAACATCGTCGACACGCACGATCCGGACGGCAGCATCGCGATCGATCGCGCCGAGTTCACGCTCGACTGGGATGCGGCTCGGCGCGCCTTGGCGATCCCGTTCCAGATCGTATCCGGCGGCAACCGCATCACGCTCGTCGCACAGGCCGAGGCCCCGCGCGAGGCGGGCGCGCCCTGGTCGCTCGGGCTGACCGGCGGTTCGGTCGTGCTCGCGCCGCTCACGAGCGACGACGATCCGCTGCTGATCAACCGCATCATGCTGCGTGGAAGCTTCGACCCGGCCAAGCGGCGGATCGAGCTCGAACACGGCGACATCGGCGGCAAGGGCGTCGGCATCGCGCTGTCGGGCGGCGTCGACTTCTCGGGATCGGATCCGCGCATCGGCATCGGGGTTGCCGGGCGCGAAATGAGCGCTTCGGTGTTCAAGCGCATCTGGCCGGTCTTCATCGCGACGCCGGTGCGCTCCTGGGTGCTCGAACATCTGCTGAGCGGGAAGGTGGAGCGTCTGGAGATCGCGACCAACGCGCCCTATTCGACCCTGAAACAGGGAGGGCCGCCCATTCCGGACGACGGCCTCTCGGTGCAGATCGTCAGCAGCGGCACGGCGATCCGGCCGGTCGAGAGCCTGCCGACCATTCGCGATGCCAACCTCCTCGTCGACATCAAGGGCCGCACCGCCACGGTGACGTTCGGAAACGGCGCGGCCGAAATGTCGGCTGGACGCAAGCTCGCCGTCTCCAACGGCGCGTTCGAGATCGCCGACACCCAGATCAAGCCGCCGCAGGCGCGCGTGCGCTTGAAGATCGACGGGCCGGTGCCGGCGGTGGCCGAACTGCTCTCGCTCGACCGGCTGCGCGATGCGTCCGGCTCGCCGCTCGATCCCGGATCGAGCCGCGGCAATGTCAGCGCGCAGGTGGCGCTGGCGCTGCCGATCGATCCCGATCTGCCGAAGGGCGTCGTCAAATACACCGTGAACGCCGACGTGACGAATTTCGCCGTCGACCGCTTCATGATGGCGCAGAAAGTCGAAGCCGCGACGCTGCACGTCCTCGCCAACAACGACGGCTACGTGGCCAAGGGCGACATCCGCATCGGCGGCACGCCGGCTTCGGTCGAGTACCGCAAGCCGCACGGCGACGGCGACGCGGAGGTGCGCTTCCAGGGCACGTTCGACGACGCCGCGCGCGCGCGCCTCGGCTACGACCTTTACGGCGCCGTGACGGGCCCCATCCCGATCAAGCTCAACGGCCGCGTCGGCAGTTCCGACGAGGACGAGAACCGCTTCGCGGTCGAGGCCGACCTGACGCAGGCGAGGATCGACAATCTCCTGCCCGGCTGGGCCAAGCCGGCCGGCAAGAGCGCGCGCGCCGCGTTCACGTTGATCACGAAGGGAAAGACGAGCCGGCTCGAAGACCTCGCCCTCGACGGCTCCGGCGCGCAGGTGAGGGGAACGGTTGAAGTCGAGTCCGACGGCGACATCCAATCCGCCAATTTCCCGGTCTTTGGGCTCGCCGACGGCGACAAGGCGAGCCTCAAGGTCGAGCGCGGCTCCGACGGCGCCCTCAAGGTGACGATGCGCGGCGATGTCTACGACGGTCGCGGTTTCGTGAAATCCTCGCTCGGCGGCGGCACCTCGGAATCCAAGTCCAAGCCGATCGGCGATCTCGATCTCGACATCAAGCTCGGCGCGGTGACCGGATTCCACGGCGAGGCGCTGCGCGGGCTCGACCTGCACCTGTCGCGGCGCGCCGGCCGCATCCGCGTCTTCTCGATGAACGCCAAGCTCGGGCGCGACACGCCGCTGATCGGCGACTTGCGCGGCGGTACCGGGCGCAACGCGCGCCAGGTCGTCTACTTCGAGACCAACGACGCCGGCGCGCTGTTCCGCTTCACCGACACCTATCCGAAGATCGTCGGCGGCCAGATGTGGGTGGCGATGGATCCGCCGACCGAGAACCAGACGCCGCAGGACGGCCTGCTCAACATCCGCGACTTCTCGGTGCGCGGCGAGGCGGCGCTCGACCGTGTCGCCTCGAGCGGGGAGGGGAACGGCCGCGGCGGCGGCGTCGAGTTCTCCCGCATGCGCGTCGATTTCACCCGCTCGCCCGGCAAGCTCACGATCCGCGACGGCGTGGTGCGCGGACCCGTCATCGGGGCGACCATCGACGGGGTGATCGACTACGCGGCGAACGACGTGCGCCTGCGCGGCACGTTCGTGCCGCTCTACGGCCTCAACAACGCGTTCGGCCAGATCCCGATCGTCGGGCTGTTCCTCGGCGGCGAGAAGGAAGGGCTTGTCGGCATCACCTACGAGGTGGTCGGGCCGCCCGGCAACTCGACCCTGCGGGTCAACCCGATCTCGGCGGTGGCGCCCGGCTTCCTGCGCAAGTTCTTCGAATTCCCGAGCGCCGGCCAGCGCGGCTTCTCCGAGCAGAGCCGCGGGTTCTCCGATCCGAACCGCTGAGCATTTTCCGGCGAGGCGGCTCCCGGTTCGCCGGAGAAAACGCGATCGGACACGAGAGCCGGACTGCGAGACCGCCGAGGCGGCCGGTCTCGCGATCCGCGGTGAAAAGGGCGGCGCGACCGCGCCCTACTTCTTCGCTTTCTCTCCGGCGGCCTGTCCGAGACCGGCGCGCTCGACGATCTCCTTCCAGCGCGGAATCTCGCGCACCATGCGGGCGTGCAGCGCGTCGGGGCCTTCGTATTTCACCGCGAAGCTCGCCTTGAGCAGCTTCTCGCGCACTGCGGGTTTTTCCAGGATTTTCCGCGTCTCCTCGGAGAGGCGTCGGATGATCGGGTCCGGCGTCCCGGCAGGTGCCAGAAACATCTGCGAGGTTTCAACCACCGCGTCCGGAATTCCGGCCTCTTCCATGGTGGGCACGTCCGGCAGGTCGGGCCAGTGCTCGGCTCCGGTCTGCACCAGGGCGGTGAGGGCGCCGGTGCGGATGTAATTGATGAGGCCGGCGACATTGACCGAGGCGATGTCGGTCGTGCCGGCGAGCGCCGCTTGCAGCGACGGCGCCGCGCCCTGGAACGGGACGTGCGTCATGTCGATGTGGGTGCGCAACTTCAAAAGTTCGACCGCGAGCTGGGAGACGCTGCCCACGCCGGCGGTCGCGAAGGTGAGCTTGCCCGGATTGGCTTTCGCTTTCGCGATCAGGTCCGCCACCGTCTTCATGCCGGTCGCCGGCCGCGTGACGATCGCATTGGGCGCGGCGCCCAGATAGGCGACCGGCGCGAAATCCTTGAGCGGATCGTAGGCGACCTTGGTGACGCTCGGATTGATCAGCACGACGCCGGTGACCTCGACGAGCGTGTAGCCGTCGGGTGTCGCGCGCGCGCCCGCCGCGAGCCCGATATTGCCGACCGCGCCGGCGCGGGTCTCGACGATGACGGTCTGCCCGAGCACCGGCGCCAGCTCGGATGCCAGCACCCGGCCGACGAGATCGTTCGGACCGCCGGGCGCGAACGGCACGATGATGGTGATGGTGCGCTCCGGCCAGGCGGCCTGCGCTTCGCCGAGCGGCAGCAGCGCAAGACCGAGTGCGGCGACGCCCAGCGCGTGTGTCAGGGCCGGGACGAATGCCCGGCTGCGATTCCCTCTCATTCCCGTGTCCTCCCTCTGATTTTGGTTTTTTTGCGTCGTTGTCCGAGCAACGCGCCGTTATCTGAGCAATACGCTGCCCGAAGACTGCTGTCCGGCTTTCCGGTTCGTGCTCTCTTGCGCGCCCGGGCACGGGAACGTGTGCACCACCGCGGCGGCCACGATGGCGGCCGCCGGCTGGTTGAGGTCTGCGGGGTTCTCGCGGACCATCTCCTCGAAGAGCGCGACGAGCTGTCCTTCGGGCAGGTCCGAGGGCATGCAGAAATGCCTGGTGTCGTTCGCCGCCTTGGCGGCGATGCGCAGTCCCTGCACCACTCCCAGGATGTAGCCTCTGCAGGTGCTGTTGCTCGCATTGTCGAGGGCGTTGCAATAGTCGGCGAGATTGGCGGCCGAGATCTGGTCCGCCCGGGTCTGCGCCATGCCCAGCATCAGGAGCGCGAAAACCGCTGCGAGCTTGACCATTGTGGCACCTGCCTTTCGTTCCTCACACCGGCTTGAGGAGGATGTGGCGTTTCTTGCCGAGCGACAGCTTGATGACGCCTTCGGGCGTGAGATGGTCGCGCGTGAGCAGCATACGCTCGTCGCTGACCGCCGCGTCGTTCACCCTCAGGCCGCCGGCCTTGATCTGGCGCCGCGCTTCGCCGTTCGAGGCGACGAGACGGGCCTTCTCGCAGAAGGCGGTGAGCACGCCGAGACCCCGCTCGATCTCCGCGCGCGGCACCTCGACAGTCGGCAGGCTTGCGGCGAGCGCGCCTTCCTCGAAGGTCTGCCGCGCCGTCTGCGCCGCCTCTTCGGCGGCCTGCCGGCCGTGCACCAGCGCGGTCGCTTCGGTGGCGAGCACCTTCTTGGCCTCGTTGATCTCCTGGCCCTGCAGGGCGGCGAGGCGTTCGATCTCGGCGAGCGGCAGAACGGTGAAGAGCTTGAGGAAACGTACGACGTCGCCGTCCTCTGTGTTGCGCCAGTATTGCCAGTAGTCGTAGGGGCTCACCATGTCGGCGTTGAGCCACACCGCGCCGGCCGCCGTCTTGCCCATCTTGGCGCCGGAGGCGGTGGTGATCAGCGGCGAGGTGAGAGCGAACAGTTGCACGTTGTGCATCCGCCGGCCGAGCTCGATGCCGTTGACGATGTTGCCCCACTGGTCCGAGCCGCCCATCTGTAGCACGCAGCCGGTGCGCCGGTTGAGCTCGACGAAATCGTAGGCCTGCAGGATCATGTAGTTGAATTCGAGGAACGAGAGCTCCTGCTGGCGCTCGAGCCGCAGCTTGACCGAGTCGAAGGCGAGCATGCGGTTGACCGAGAAGTGGCGGCCGACGTCGCGCAGGAAATCGATGTAGTTGAGGCGGTTCAGCCAATCGGCGTTGTTGGCCATGACCGCATCGCCCGGTCCCTCTCCGAATGTGAGGAACTTGGAGAAGACCGCGCGGATGCCCACGAGATTTGCCGCGATGGCCTCGTCGGTAAGGAGCCTTCGGCTCTCGTCCTTGCCCGAGGGATCGCCGACGCGCGTCGTGCCGCCGCCCATGAGCGCGATCGGCCGGTGGCCGGTCTGCTGCAGCCAGTGCAGCATCATGATCGGCAGCAGCGAGCCGACATGGAGCGAGGGCGCCGTGCAGTCGAACCCGATATAGGCGGTGATGCGCTCGCGCGCGGCGAGCGCATCGAGCGCGTCCGGTTCCGAGACCTGGTGGATGAAGCCGCGCTCGGCCAGGACCCGCAGAAAATCGGACTTGTAGACGCTCATTATCGGCTCTCGGTTCGCCGGCGCATTGGCGGCCCGCGAAGCCGGTGGATACGGGCGGCCGCGAGATATCCACTCTGCCGGCCACCTCCGGCCTCGTCGAGGGCTTTCGGGTGGTATAACGCTCTCGTGTAACAGGTCCGGTTTCGGATTGAAACTCGGGGGACGGGGCGGGGTGACGGTGGTCCGTGCCATTGGGCTCATGAGCGGCACGTCGCTCGATGGCGTCGACGTGGCGCTGATCGAGACCGACGGGGAGAGCATCGCGGCCTTCGGCCCGACGGGCTATCGGCCCTATGACGATGCCGAGCGCGCCTTGCTGCGGCGGGCGCTGGTGGAGGCGGCCTCGCTCTCGGAGCGCGCCGCCCGCCCAGGCGCCATCGCGGAAGCCGAGGCGCTCGTCACCCGCAGCCATGCGGAAGCGGTCGAAAGCCTGCTGCGCGAGAACCGGATCCCGCGCGAGACGGTGGCGGTCGTCGGCTTTCACGGCCAGACGGTGCTCCACCGGCCTGAACAGCGGCTCACCGTTCAGATCGGACGCGGCGACGAGCTGGCGCTCCGCCTCAACCTGCCGGTCGCGTGCGATTTCCGCGCCGAGGATGTCGCGGCCGGCGGCCAGGGCGCTCCGTTGGTCCCGGTCTTCCATCAGGCGCTCGCGCGCGGGCTCGACCGGCCGCATCCGATCGGGGTGCTCAATGTCGGCGGGGTTGCCAACGTCACCTATGTGGACGGCGGCGCGCCGATCGCCTGCGACACGGGCCCCGGCAACGCGCTGATCGACGACTTCATGCGCGCGCGCACCGGCCGGCCGCTCGATCGCGATGGCGACGAGGCGGCGCGCGGGCGCGTCGATGAAGACTTCGTCGCGCGCGTGCTCGCGCATCCGTTCTTTGCGCGGCCGTGCCCGAAGTCGCTCGACCGCAACGCGTTCGCCTTCGCCAATATCGACTTGCCGGAATTCTCCGTCGCCGACGGCGCCGCGACGCTCTCGGCCCTCACCGCCGCCGCGGTGGCGCGGATCGTGCCGCATCTCCCGCGTCCTCCGGTGGCCTGGATCGTCGCCGGCGGCGGCGCGCGCAATCCGACCCTGATGCGCATGCTGGCGGCGCGGCTCGCGCCGGCGACCGTCGAGACCGCGGAGGCGGCCGGCTGGTCGGTGGATTCGCTCGAAGCGCAGGCCTTCGCCTATCTGGCGGTCCGCACGCTGCGCGGACTGCCGATCACGTTCCCGACCACGACCGGGGTGCCGGAGCCGATGGTCGGCGGCATGATCGTCATGCCCAAGCCGCCGCGCCGGCGCGCTTCGTAGCGAACCCGCGCGCGTTCACTTCGCCCCGGCGGGGAGAGCGAAAGGGCAAGGGAGCGCGGCCAAACCGCGCTCCCATCACTCCGTCAATGACATTTACGATGGAGGGGGTCAGCCCGCGCCGCTGCGGCGGCCGCGCGGTTCGGGGCGAGCCTCGTTGCCGCTCAGGCGCTTGTCGAGATATTCGCCGATCGTCGTCATCAGCGGCTCGATCCGGCCGTCGAAGAAGTGGTTGGCGCCCGGGATCACCTTCTGGTCGATGACGATGCCCTTCTGCGTCTTGAGCTTCTCGACCAGGGTCTGGACGTCCTTGTAGGGCACGACCGCGTCCTTGTCGCCGTGCACGATCAGGCCCGACGAGGGGCAGGGCGCGAGGAACGAGAAGTCGTAGAGATTTGCCGGCGGCGCCACCGAGATGAAGCCCTCGATCTCCGGCCGGCGCATCAGCAACTGCATGCCGATCCAGGCCCCGAACGAGAACCCGGCGATCCAGCAGCTCCGCGCTTCCGGATTGATCGACTGGGCCCAGTCGAGGGCGGACGCGGCGTCCGACAGTTCGCCCTGGCCGTGATCGAAGGAGCCCTGGCTGCGGCCGACGCCGCGGAAATTGAACCGCAGGACGGCGAAGTTCCGGTGCGCGAAGGCGTAGTAGATCTGGTAGACGATCTGGTGGTTCATCGTGCCGCCGAACTGCGGATGCGGATGCAACACGATGGCGATGGGCGCGTTCTTCACCTTGGAGGGATGGTAGCGACCCTCGATCCGTCCGGCCGAACCGGTGAAGATCACCTCAGGCATATGCGAAACCTCAGTGCGGAAAGCCGCTTCATTGCCGCCGCGGGTCGGAGCGCTTAGGTTGCGCTTGACGCAAACGGTGGACGCACGTAAGTATTTAGAACCGTTCTAAATTCTCGGAAGGTCCTGGGCGGAATTTCGCGGCGCACACGGGGCTGCCCGAGGCGCGGCGTGTCGTTCTAGCACGATCCGCAGGGCAAAAAGCAAGTCCCGCGATGGGGTTTGCGGCATCATCTCAGGTTCCCCGATGAGCGAGCGCGCCTATCTCGACTGGAATGCGACCGCACCGTTGCGGCCACAGGCGCGCGCGGCGGTGGTCGCCGCCCTGGAGGTGGTGGGCAACCCCTCCTCGGTGCATGGCGAGGGCCGGGCGGCGCGCGGCCTCATCGAGCAGGCGCGCGCGCAGGTGGCGGCGCTGGTCGGCGCCGAGCCGCGCAACGTGACCTTCACCTCGGGCGGCACCGAGGCCAACATGCTGGCCCTGACGCCCGCGCTCGACGACGGATCGCGCCGAAGCTGCGATCGGCTGCTGATCTCCGCGATCGAGCATCCGTCGGTGAGGAGCGGAGGCCGCTTTCCATCCACGGCGGTGGACGAGGTTCCGGTCACGGCCGACGGGGTCGTCGACGTGGCCGCCCTGGATGCGCGGCTGCGGGCGCTCGCGGCCGAGGGCCTGCGCCCGCTCGTCTCCGTCATGCACGCCAACAACGAGACGGGCGTCGTCCAGCCGGTGGCACAGGTCGCCGAGGCCGTCCACGCGGCGGGCGGTCTGCTGCACGTCGACGCAGTGCAGACGGCCGGGCGAATCCCGTGCGACATCAATGAACTCGGCGCCGATCTTGTGACGCTCTCGGCGCACAAGATGGGCGGCCCCAAGGGTGCCGGTGCCCTGGTGCGGCGCAGCGCCGACCTGCACCTGCCGGATCCGCTGATCAAGGGCGGCGGTCAGGAGCGCGGCACCCGTGCCGGTACCGAGAACGTGGCCGCCATCGCCGGCTTCGGAGCCGCCGCGGAGGCGGCGCGTGCGGGGCTGTCCGAGGAAGGGGCCCGTTCGGCGGCCCTCCGCCGGACGCTTGAAGAGGGCCTGCTCGCGATCTCGCCCGAGGCGGTCATTTTCGGGGCCGGCGCGGAGCGCGTCCCCAACACGACCCTGTTCGCGGCACCGGGTGCCAAGGCCGAGACAATGGTGATCGCCTTCGATCTCGCCGGGGTCGCGGTATCGTCCGGCTCCGCCTGCTCCTCCGGCAAGGTCACCGCGTCGCACGTGCTGCGCGCCATGGGGGTCGATCCGGAACTCGCGCGCGGGGCCGTCCGGGTCAGTCTCGGGCCGACCATGCGCGAAACCGACATTGATATGTTTCTAAAGACTTGGACGAAGCTCGCCGAAGGCTTATCTAAAAGGCGGGAGCGGTCGGGTCTGGCCGCATGATGCAACGAACGCGAGGGTGATCGCCGGACCAGGACGAACACCATAGCCGATTATCCAACCCGCGGTCCTTGAAACCGCAGTGGAGGAGAGAATGCCGGCCGTACAAGAGACCGTCGAACAGGTCCGCCGTATCGACGTCGATCAATACAAGTACGGGTTCGAGACGCTGATCGAATCCGAGAAGGCCCCGAAGGGTCTTTCCGAGGACATCGTCCGCTTCATCTCGGCCAAGAAGAACGAGCCCGAGTGGATGGTCGAATGGCGGCTCGAGGCCTATCGCCGCTGGCTGACCATGCGCGAGCCCAAATGGGCGCGCGTCGACTATCCGGCGATCGACTACCAGGACATCTACTACTACGCCGCGCCGAAGCGCAGCCAGGCGCTCGCCTCGCTCGACGAGGTCGATCCGGAGATTCTCAAGACCTACGAGAAGCTCGGCATCCCACTGCGCGAGCAGGAAATCCTGGCGGGGGTCCAGCGCGCCGACGGCACGACCTCGCGTGTCGCGGTCGACGCCGTGTTCGACTCCGTCTCCGTCGCGACGACCTTCAAGGAGGAGCTGAAGAAGGCCGGCGTGATCTTCATGCCGATCTCGGAGGCGATCCGCGAGCATCCCGAGCTCGTGCGCAAGTATCTCGGCTCGGTGGTTCCGGTCAGCGACAACTTCTTCGCCACGCTCAACTCGGCGGTGTTCTCCGACGGCTCGTTCGTGTACGTGCCGGAAGGCGTGCGCTGTCCGATGGAGCTCTCGACCTATTTCCGCATCAACGAGCGCAATACCGGCCAGTTCGAGCGCACGCTCATCATCGCCGACAAGGGCGCGTATGTGAGCTATCTCGAAGGCTGTACCGCACCGCGGCGCGACGAGAACCAGCTCCATGCGGCGTTGGTCGAGCTTATCGCGCTCGACGACTCCGAGATCAAATACTCGACGGTGCAGTACTGGTATTCGGGCGTCAGCGAAGGTCGCGGCGGCATCTACAACTTCGTCAACAAGCG
>CAYVBN010000518.1:0-3775 GCA_964449645.1 uncultured Hyphomicrobiales bacterium | reverse complement strand
CTGCCGCGCACGATCGACGAACCCATCGTGCAGCGCCTCGACATCGAGGGGCTGCCGATCGTCACCTATGCGGCCTCGGCGCCCGGCCTGTCGGTCGAGGACCTGTCCTGGTTCGTCGACGACACGGTGGCGCGCGACCTGCAGAGCATCAAGGGCGTGGGCGGCGTCACGCGTTCGGGCGGCGTCGATCGCGAGATCCGGATTGCGCTTGATCCGCAGAAGCTGCTGGCGCTGGGCGTGACGGCGGCCGACGTGAGCCGGCAGGTGAGGGCGACCAACGTCGACCTTGCGGGTGGCCGCGGCGAGATCGCCGGACAGGAGCAGGCCATCCGCACGCTCGCCGGCGCGCGTTCGGTCGACGATTTGCGCGCGCTGCCGATCTGGCTGCCGGGAGGCCGCAAGGTCAGGCTCGACGACCTCGGCGAGGTAACTGACGGCGCCGCCGAGGCGCGTGCTTTCGCGCGGCTCGATGGACGCCCGATCGTCGCGTTCGGGATCAGCCGCGCCAAGGGGGCGAGCGACACCGAAGTAGCGGACCTGGTGGCCCAGCGCATCGCCAAGCTTCAGGCGGCCCATCCCGAGGTGAAGCTCGTCAAGATCGACACCCAGGTCGACAGCACCATCGGCAACTATCACTCGGCGATGGAGACCCTGATCGAAGGGGCGATCCTCGCAGTCGTCGTCGTGTTTCTCTTCCTGCGCGACGTGCGCGCGACGATCGTCTCCGCCATCGCCTTGCCGCTGTCGGCGATCCCGACCTTCTGGGCGATCAGCGCCATGGGGTTCTCCCTCAACCTTGTCAGCCTGCTCGCCATCACGCTGGTGACCGGAATCCTGGTCGACGACGCCATCGTCGAGATCGAGAACATCGTTCGCCACATGCGCATGGGGAAATCCGCCTACCGCGCTTCGCTCGAGGCCGCCGACGAAATTGGCCTGGCGGTGATCGCGATTTCGATGACGATCGTCGCGGTGTTCTCTCCCGTGAGCTTCATGGGCGGGATCGCCGGCCAGTATTTCCGCCAGTTCGGCCTGACGGTGGCGGTCGCCGTGCTCTTTTCGCTTCTGGTGGCGCGGCTGCTTACGCCGGTGATCGCCGCCTATTTCCTGCGCTCGCATGAGGAGCGCGTCCGCCCCGAGGGGCCGTTGATGCGCTTCTATACGCGGCTTGTGCGCGCCTCGGTGCGCCATCGCTGGATCACGGTCGGGGTCGGGCTTGCGCTGTTCGCCGCCTCGATCGCCTCGACGAAGCTGCTGCCGGCGGGTTTCCTCCCGGCCGACGACCTCGCGCGCACGCTGCTCGCTGTCGAGCTCCCGCCCGGATCACGCCTCTCGGACACCGATCGGGTGACGCAGGATATCGCGCAGCGCCTGCACCGGTTGCCGGAGGTGAAGTCCGTCATCGTGTACGGCGGACAGATCCTTGGCGGCGCCGCCGAAGTGCGCAAGGCGACCCTGATCGTCAATCTGGTGCACAAGAGCGAGCGCAAGGCGAGCCTGAAGGAGCTCCAGGTCGAGATGGGGCGCGACATCGCCGACGTGCCGGACGTGCGCGCCTGGTTTCTGCGCGACAACGGCCAGCGCGACCTCCAGCTCATCGTGGCGGGGGCCGACATCAAGGCGATCAACGAGACGGCCAACCAGCTCGCGAGCGAGATGCGGCGCCTGCCGATCATGCAGAACCCGGTGTCGACCGCCGAGCTCGACCGTCCCGAACTGAGGGTCACCCCGAAAGCGCAGCTCGCCGCCGATCTGGGCGTCTCGACGGAGGCGCTGTCGGAGACGATCCGCGTCGCCACCCTGGGCGACATCGACGCCAACCTGGCGAAGTTCAACGCCGGCAACCGGCTCATCCCGATCCGCGTCGAGCTCGACCAGAATGCGCGCTCGGACATCGGACTGCTGCAGTCGCTGCGGGTTCCGACCGCATCCGGTGGCGCGGTGCCGCTCGCGACGGTCGCGCGTTTCGACATGTCGCGCGGGCCGACCGCCATCAACCGCTACGATCGCCAGCGGCGCGTCACGATCGAGGCGGACCTGACCGGCGACCATCCGCTCGGCGAGGCGCTCGATGCCGTGTACGCGTTGCCCGCCGCCAAGAACCTGCCCCCCGGCGTCGCGCTCAAGCAGTTCGGCGACGTCGAAGTGATGCAGGAGGTGTTCGACCAGTTCGCCTCCGCGATGGGTGCGGGACTGATGATGGTCTACGCCGTGCTCATCCTGCTGTTCGGCAGCTTCGTGCTTCCGATCACCATTCTCCTGTCGCTGCCGCTGTCGATCGGCGGCGCCATCATCGGGCTTCTGCTCACCGGCCGGCCGATGAGTCTGCCGGTCGTGATCGGGATCCTGATGCTGATGGGCATCGTCACCAAGAACGCCATCATGCTGATCGATTTCGCGGTCGAGGAAATGGGACGCGGCGCCACGCGGCTCGAGGCATTGGTCGACGCCGGCCGCAAGCGCGCGCGCCCGATCGTGATGACCACCATCGCGATGGTGGCCGGGATGTTTCCCTCCGCGCTCGCCTTCGGCGACGGCGGCGAATTTCGGTCTCCGATGGCGATCGCGGTGATCGGCGGCCTCATCGCCTCGACGGTGCTGTCGCTGCTCTTCGTCCCGGCGATCTTCACCGTGCTCGACGATGCCGGCCGTCTGGCATGGCGCGTGTTCGGGCGATTTGTCGGGGAGAAGGACGAGCCGCCGCGACACGCCGCCCGGCCCGAAATGGCGGCGAGAGAGATCTTGCCGGAGGCGGCCGAATAGGCTTCGTCCGCCAGCGGGTGAACCAACGCAACGCGACCCCGGCACGGTGGGCGTACCGGGGCCGCGGAGTTCCGGCGGTCAACCTCGTGGGGGGAGGTACGTCACCGCCGGTCCTTCAGGAAAAACGACAGCCCCACCAGGCGGGCTGTCTGCCGCCGGCTCCGTTCAATTCTTCAGCAATCCGGCCGCGATCACCGCTTCGCGGTAATTCTTCTGTTCGGCACGGATGACGTCTGCGAACTGCTCCGGCGTGCTGCCGACCGGCTCGATGCCGAGGGCCGTCAGCTTCTTCGCCATCTCGGGATCCCGTGCGATGTCGCCGATGTCCTTGACCAGGGTATCGATGACGGCCTTGGGCGTGCCGGCCGGCGCGAACAGGCCGTTCCATCCCGCGACCCGGAAGTTGGGCAGGGTTTCGCCGATCGTCGGAAGATTGGGAAACTGCGGCAGCCGTTTCGTGCTCCCGCTGGCGAGAAGCGTGATCTTGTCGTTCATCGCGTTGACCATCTCGGCCGATGTGCCGAGATAAAGATCGACGTCGCCGGTGAGCAGGGCCGCGGCCGCCATCGTGCCGTTGTAGGGAATGTGGACCATGTTGAGGCCCGCGCGCTTGGCCAGCAGCGCGATCCCGAGATGCTGAAGTCCCCCCGTCCCGACCGAGGCGTAGTTCAATTTGCCCGGATGTTCTTTGGCGTACGCGATCAATTCCGGCAGCGTCTTGATTCCGAGCGACGCGCGCACGGCGAGAATGTAGTTGCCGGTACCGAAGATGCTGATCGGCGTCAGGTCCTTGTCGGGGTTGTAGCTCGTCTTCTGGATCATCGGGATGATGATGGTCGGCACCGCGCCGACGAACAGAAACGTGTATCCGTCCGGTGCGGCATTGGCGACGTACATCGCCCCGATCGTGCCGCTGGCGCCGCCCATGTTCTCGACGATGAACGGCATGCCGTACTTCTCGTTCAGCTTCGTAGCAAAGAAGCGGGCCATGATGTCCGTGCAGCCGCCCGGC
>CAYVBN010000517.1:0-8086 GCA_964449645.1 uncultured Hyphomicrobiales bacterium | reverse complement strand
GGAGGATGAGGAATAAACCGGAGTTGTTGGCTCGTGGTCGCCTCTCCCTTGCGGGTCGGCGCGAAGCGCCGGGAGGGGGGTCCTTTTTGGAAACGAGTGTGTACAGAAAATATCGCTCGTGCTGCAGCGACCAGATACCCCTCTCCCCAACCCTCCCCCGCACGGGGGGAGGGAATAGATCGGAGCGAAGCGAGCAACCGAGGCAAAACAGGTTCGCTCAGCGACGCAGCTGCCCGGAAATCCTGAGAATGAACGTCAGCACCTCGGCCACCGCGCGATAGAGCTCGACCGGAATATCGTCGCCGAGCTCGACCTCCGACAGCGCCGCGGCCAATCCGGCGTTCTCCTCGATCGGCACGCCGTGCGCCCGCGCCGTCTCGATGATCTTGGCGCCGATCTCGCCCCGCCCCTTGGCGACGACGCGCGGCGTGCCCGGCTTCTCGTAGTGAAGCGCGACGGCGAGCGGGGTGGTGTCGGCGCTCATGAGGCGCGGTCGAGAAAGCGGCCGGGACTCGCGTTCTCGCGCGGACGCGGCGGCGCGCCGTCGCGCACCGTCACGCCGCCCGGATCGAGCTCGGCCTGTTTCAAGGCATCGGCGAGGAGCGCGGTATTGTCGCGCAATTGCGCGGCGCTGCCGGCGCGCTCCGCCCACAGCGTCACGGTCGTGCGCTCGCCGACGAGGGCAATCTGCGCGTGCACCGGCCCCATCGGCTCGACGTCGAGCGTGAAGCGGGCACGCCAGACCGGCTTGATCCCCTCAGCCGGCGCCGCGCGGCCGTCGCGCGCGATCTCGAATTGGGCGATGGCGGTGCCCTGCGGCGCCACGAACGGCACCTCGAAGCTCCAGCGTGGGCCCGCCGGATCGGCATGCGACGGCTGGATGGCCGGCGCGTCGGGGAGCGAAGCCGCCTGCAGCAGGGTCTGGCGCGAGAGCGCGGCATCCGTATCGGCGAGCAGCCGCACACCGATGTCGCGCGTCGTCGCGTCGGCGGGGAACGTGTGTGCGACCGGCGGTGGCGCCGCCGGCGGCGCGCCACGATAGGGTGGCGGCGGGCCGGCCACGGCCGGCGCCCGCGCAGCCTGCGTCTCGCTCCCCGCATCGGCGGCAGCGGCAGCCGCGGCCGCAGTTGGGACGATGGAGGGCGAAGCCTTCACGTTCGGCAGCGGTGGCGCCCCGTCGGTCCGGACGGGCTCCGCCCCGGGCCCGGAGTCGAGCCAGGTCTTGACGATCTGCCGGAAGACCGCGAGCGCCGCCTTGAGATCCTCTGCAACGGAGATGTCGGGCGCGCTCGCCGCCGGTGCTGCGGCAGCCGCGATGCGCGCCTCGAGCAGGAGACCGGAACGGGTAAAGGCTTGCCGCACGTCGTCGGCGGAGATTTCAGCATCGACCGGCAGCCGCAGCGCGAGCAGCCGGGCGGCCGCCTGGCGCACCGGCTCGGGCAAAGCCGCGATGGCCGCGGCGCTGGGCGAGACCGAACGCGCAGTGGAAACCCCGGCGGCCACGGCGGCGGCAGTCGACCCAGGCGATCCGCCGGGCGGCCCTCCTGACACACCCGCCGTCGGAGCCGGACGCACGCCCACGGGCGCTGCTGCGGCACCCGAGGCGGCCATGTTCGCAGTCGTCTCCGCGACTACGGCGAGATCGGCAAAAAGCGGCGCAAGCCCACCCTGGCGTACCGCGGCGATCTTCACCGCCTGGGTCAGCGCCATGGCCGGAGACGGGGTTGCCGGATCGGGCGTGCCCGGCGGCGTAGCCGGGCGTAGCGCAGCGGCCAATGTGGTTTCCGACCGATCCACACCCGAGGCTCCTGCTCCGGTTCCGGCAGGCGATGGCGGAGCATTCGAACGGATGCCCGCCGACTGAGCTGCACTGGGACGCAGCGCGGCCGACGCCGACGTGCCGTCGCCTGTGGTCGGATCGAGGATCGTGAGGCGAATGCCCTCCGGGGTGTTCTTGACGGCGAGCCGCACCGTCGTGCCGGGCACGAGCGGCACCTGCGTCTTCACATCGACCAGCGCATCGCCGATCGAGAGCCGCACCATACCGCTGTCGAGCAGCTGCACCACCAGCGCGTCGATCACCTCCCCGGCCTGAAAAACCAGGTTCGGCGTCCCGAGTTGCGTGTTGAACGCGACGGTTGTCGGCGAAACGACGATGTCCACGGCGCTATCCTGGCTGAGGTGGACGAAAAGCCGGACGAGCGTAGCGCGTGGGCGTGAAGCACAGGTTAATCGGACGGGATGCCGTTAACGAACCGACAACGATTATGGTCTCACCCGGTATGCGCCAGCACGGCGGCCGCGGCCTGCATCTCGGCAAAGCGGAACGCCCGCCGGCGCAAGACGAGTTCGTCGCGTCCCCACAGGTCCATGTTCCAGTCCTCGTCGACATGCGCCGCTGTCCAGGCGTCCTCGACGGACAGTTCGCCGCCGGCGAGCGCCAGGGCGATCAAGGCCGAGCCGGTGAGCGTCGTGATCGCGTGCAGGGCACCGAGCCGCCACGGATCATCGGTGGAGATGACCGCCCGTGCGGCCGCGACCGCCTCATCCGGCTGCTGCACGAACATCACGCCTTCGGCAAGGAGGAATCGCGCCCCGAGCGCGCCGCGCGCCCAGGCGAGGATCGGGTCCCAGTGCTCGGCCTGCCGCGCGACCAGGCGATCCGGTCCGCTCGCCCGATAGAACAGGAGATCGGAGCCGAGGTATTTCGCAATTTCCTCCGCTACCTGGCCGCGGGCGCCGCCGACGCCGTCGATGATGGTGTTCGCGAGCCGCGTCAGCGGCATGCGGGCGGGATCGATGACCTGCTCCTGGCTCTCCCATTCCGCGGCGATCGCCTCTGCAAGCGTGCGATTGGGTGCGGCAAGGAGATTGCGTGCTGGCGTGCGCACCGGCTTGCCGTCGAGCAGGATGGAATATCCGCCCGGCGCGTCACCGACGCTCGCATGCGCGTAGAAGCGCCGCCGCAACTGCGGACGCATCGCGCGTTGCGCCGCCTCCGTCGGGTCGGACGGTTCACCGGCGAAGATGTCTTCGAAGATGTCGCGCATCGCGCAGCCTTGGATGGGGACGGCCACGAGCGGCCGAGCCCAATTCATATAGGAACTCCTGATCCGCCGGTCCCTCAAATGTGATCCGCGACCGCACCCGTAAAAGGCACGCGGTCAGCGTTAATTCCCGTGAGGGGCGGGTGAATTATTGCCGCGATGACATTCGGAAAGAGCGGCGAGATAAGGAGGCGTATCATGTTGCGCAAGTTCCTCGTGACTTGTGCCGCCGCGGCCAGTTTGGGCCTGCTCCTTGCACCGGCGCCGGCTTCGGCGCAGCGAGGAGGCCATTTCGGCGGCGGCGGAGCCCATTTTGGTGGCGGCGGGTTCGGCGGAGCGCGTTTCGGCGGCGGTGGTTTCGGGGGCGCCCGCTTCGGCGGAGCCAACTTCGGCGGCGCCCGTTTTGGTGGCGCACGCGTTGGCGCGGTGGGGGCCCGGTTCGGTGGCGCCCGCTTCGGTGCGGCAGGATTCGGCGGACCCCGATTTGTCGGCAACCGTTTCGTCGGCAATCGCTTCGCCTTCAATCGGTTCGGTCGCTTTCATCGCTTCAACAGGTTCAACCGCTTCGCCTTCGGCTTCGGCCTCGGATTCCCGCTGGCTTTCGCCGCCTACGATTATCCGTGGTGGGGCTATGACGACCCGTGGTACGCGGCCGACTACTATCCCTACGATGACTATTACGGCTACGGCTATCCGGTTGTCGGCGCCTCATTTTACGGAGGCGGCTGCTACACCGTGCGCCGCGTGCATTGGCGGCACGGCGTACGGGTCGTCAGGCGGGTGACGGTTTGCCGCTGATTTCAGGGGGCGCGAGCGCGAACTCGCGCCCCAGTCGGTCGGTTCAGGACCCCGCGCGAGTGCGCCGCACAATGCGGATCGGCGGAGCCACGTGCGCGTGGTTCGGGCTAAAACCACAGGGTTTCAAGCAGGTTAGGAGAAGATGCTGCGGGCGGGCTTTTCGCCATGTGCAGCCTCTCGCAGCGGCGGCGGAGACGCACAGCCAGACCTCCAGGGAAACGCTGATATACGAAGGTGCCGGTGGCGCTCGCGAATGGAACCCACTAGCATCTCGTTGGATTCGACGTCAACAAGTCGAACCGGGGGAGGACGAACGCTGACCCTCGATCATCTGGTCCACGTGGGCCTCGATCAGGGCGCGTTGCACGAGGAATAAATGAAGCCCACCGACATCGGGGCTCCGGACTATTTCCATAAGGTCGTTGATTGCCAGTGGGCCTGTCCGGCGCATACGCCTGTTCCCGAATACATCCGATTGATCGCCGCAGGCCGCTACAGCGACGCCTACATGATCAATTGGCAATCGAATGTGTTTCCGGGAGTTCTCGGCCGCACCTGCGATCGTCCCTGCGAGCCGGCATGCCGGCGGGGACGCGTCGAGAAGGAGCCGGTCGCCATCTGTCGGCTCAAGCGCGTCGCCGCCGATTTCAAGGATGACATTCGCGCCCGTCTGCCGAAGCCGGGGGCGCGGAAGAACGGCAAGCGCATCGCGCTCGTCGGCGGCGGTCCCGCCTCGCTGACGGTCGCGCGCGATCTTGCACCGCTCGGCTATCAGTGCGTGGTGTTCGACCAGGATCCGAAGGCCGGCGGGATGATGCGCACGCAGATTCCGAAATTCCGCTTGCCCGACAGCGTGCTCGACGAGGAATGCGGCTACATCCTCGATCTCGGCATCGAGTTTCGCGCCGGTCAACGCATCGACAGCCTGAAGGAGTTGCTGGCCGAAGGCTGGGACGCGATCTTCGTCGGCTCCGGCGCGCCGCGCGGCCGCGACCTCGACATTCCCGGCCGCAAGGAAGCGGCGGCCAACATCCACATCGGCATCGACTGGCTCTCCTCGGTCTCATTTGGCCACATCGACAAAATCGGCAAGCGTGTCATCGTGCTCGGCGGCGGCAACACCGCGATGGACTGCTGCCGCTCCTCGCGCCGGCTCGGCGGCGAGGACGTGAAAGTCGTCGTGCGCTCCGGCTTCGAGGAGATGAAGGCGTCCCCCTGGGAGAAGGAGGACGCGATGCACGAGGGCATCCCGATCCACAATTATCTGGTGCCCAAGGCTTTCACGCACGACGCCGGCCGCCTCACCGGCGTTCTGTTCGAGAAGGTGAAAGCCGTGCACGGCGACGACGGCCGACGCCAGCTCGTGCCGACCGGCGAGCCGGATCAGCATTTCCCGTGCGACGACGTTCTGATCGCGGTTGGTCAGGAAAATGCGTTCCCGTGGATCGAGCGCGATGTCGGCATCGAGTTCGACAAGTGGGGCATGCCCAAGGTCGATCCCAAGACCATGCGCTCGACGCATCCGAAGGTCTTCTTCGGCGGCGACGCGGCCTTCGGGCCGAAGAACATCATCTGGGCGGTGGCGCACGGCCATGAAGCCGCGATCTCGATCGACAGGCTGTGCAGCGGCGAGAACGTCGACGAACGTCCGCTGCCGGCGGTCGAGGTCGTCAGCCAGAAGATGGGCATCCACGAGTGGAGCTACGACAACGAGATCACGCTCGACAAACGCCACCGCGTGCCGTTGCGCGACAAGGTGGTGGCGCTGCGTGACATCCGTGCCGAGGTCGAGCTCGGCTACGACCCCGAGCTGGCGCTCAAGGAAGCCTATCGCTGCCTCAACTGCGACGTGCAGACGGTCTTCACCAGCCAGCTCTGCATCGAGTGCGATGCCTGCGTCGACATCTGCCCGATGGACTGCATCACCTTCACGCAGAACGGCGAGGAAGCCGATCTGCGCACGCGCCTCAAGGCGCCCGCTCCCAACCCCACTCAGGCTCTCTACGTCGCCAACGACCTCAAGACGGGGCGCGTGATGGTGAAGGACGAGGACGTCTGCCTCCACTGCGGACTGTGCGCCGAGCGTTGTCCGACCGGGGCGTGGGACATGAGGAAATATCTGATCGAAATGACCCACGCAGGCCCAGCATGCCACTCGAGAGCGTAAACGACTTCGTCGTCCGGTTCGCCAACGTCAACGGCTCTGGCTCGGCGAGCGCCAACGAGTTGTTCGCTCGGGCCGTCTTGCGCATGGGCGTGCCCGTCGCACCGCGCAACATCTTTCCGTCCAACATCCAGGGCCTGCCGACCTGGTACGAGGTGCGGGTGTCGGAAGCCGGTCACCTCGGGGCGCGCGGCGGCGTCGACCTCATGGTGGCGATGAATCCGCAGACCTGGGACAAGGACGTCGCCTCGATCGAGCCGGGCGGATACCTGTTCTACGACTCGACGAGGCCCATTCCGGCGACGCGCCTGCGCAGCGACATCACGGTGATCGGGGTCCCGCTGACGGAGATCTGCAACCGCGAATATACCGAGCCGCGCCAGCGCCAGCTCTTCAAGAACATCGTCTATCTCGGCGCCCTCTCCGCCCTGCTCGACATGGATGTGGCCGAGATCGAGAAGCTGGTCGGCCAGCAGTTCAAGGGCAAGGAGAAGCTGATCGAGCCTAATGTCCGCGCCCTCCATCTCGGGCGCGACTGGGTGCTCGCCAATGTCCCCTGCCCGATCGGGCTTCGCCTGCGGCGTTCGACGGCGGTCGGCGACCGCATCTTCCTCGAAGGCAATGCGGCGGCCGCGCTCGGCGCCGTCTATGGCGGCGCCACGGTGTGCGCCTGGTATCCGATCACGCCGTCCTCCTCGCTCGCCGATGCGTTCACGCGCTACTGCGCGCGCCTGCGCGTCGATCCGGACACCGGGCAAAAGCGCTACGCCATCGTGCAGGCCGAGGACGAGCTCGCCTCCATCGGCATGGTGATCGGCGCCGGCTGGAACGGCGCGCGGGCGTTCACCGCCACCTCGGGCCCCGGCGTTTCGCTGATGCAGGAGTTTCTCGGCCTTGCCTATTTCGCCGAGATTCCGGCCGTCGTCTTCGACGTGCAGCGCGCCGGCCCCTCGACCGGCATGCCGACGCGCACGCAGCAGTGCGACATCACAATCTGCGCCTATGCGTCCCACGGCGACACCAAGCACGTGCTGCTGTTCCCTGAAGATCCGGCCGAAGCGTTCGAGTTCGGCGCCCAGGCCTTCGATCTCGCCGATCGGCTGCAGACGCCGATCTTCGTCATGCTCGATCTCGACATCGGCATGAACCATCGCCTGTGCCGGCCGCTCACCTGGGATGACGCGCGCAAATACGACCGTGGCAAGGTGATGACGGCCGCCGATCTCGAAGCCGGTAAGGATTTCGGCCGCTATCTCGACGTCGACGGCGACGGCATCCCGTACCGGACCTATCCGGGCACGCATCCGAGCAAGGGCTCGTTCTTCACCCGTGGCACGTCGCGGGACCGTTACGCGCGCTACACGGAAGAGGGCGCTCCTTACGTCGACAACATGCAGCGCCTCCTGCGCAAGTTCGAGACCGCGAAGGATCTCGTGCCGCGTCCCTTGCAGGCGAACGCAGCCAAGCCGACGAAATACGGCGTCATCTACTACGGCTCGACCTCACCCGCGATGGACGAAGCGATCCAGATTCTCGAGGCGAGCGGCCAGCACGTCGACCGGCTGCGCGTGCGCGCCTTTCCGTTCCATTCGAGCGTTGCGAGCTTCCTCGCCGACCACGACTTCGTCTTCGTGGTCGAGCAGAACCGCGACGCCCAGCTCCGATCGCTGATCGTCAACGAGTGCGGCGTCGACCCGGTGCGGCTGGTGCCGGTCCTGCACTACGACGGCACGCCGATCACCGCGCGCTTCATCGCCCGATCGATCAGCGAACACATCGACGCTCTCAAAGTCACGCCGCTGCGCAAGGTGGTGTCATGACGTATCTGGCCAAACCGCGCTTCCATCATCCCGGCCTGCCGAAGAACGCGCTCGGCTACACGCATCGCGACTACGAAGGAGCGATCTCGACGCTCTGCGCGGGCTGCGGCCACGATTCGATCTCGGCGGCGATCATGGAGGCCTGCTTCGAGCTCGCCATCGAGCCGCACCGGGTGGCGAAGCTCTCCGGCATCGGCTGCTCGTCGAAGACGCCGACCTACTTTCTCGGCAATTCGCACGGCTTCAATTCGGTGCAC
>CAYVBN010000516.1:0-5549 GCA_964449645.1 uncultured Hyphomicrobiales bacterium | reverse complement strand
CTGGAATCGAACGTCGTGGAGGCGGTGCGGTTGAACGCCGAGCGCCTCCAGCGTCTCGCTGCCGTGGCCGCGGAGATGCGGGCCGAAGTCGACCATGCGCGGGCCGCAGACGTGCACGACCTCGTCAAGCTGCACGAGGCGCGCAATCTCGCCGAATGCGCATTGCTGGTCTACCAGTCGTCGCTCGATCGGACGGAGAGCCGCGAACAGTTCTATCGCGAGGATTTTCCGAATACGGACGACAACGCTTGGTTCTGCTGGCATGGCGTGACGCGCGGGGAGAACGGCGAGCCGATTTTCGATCGCGAGCGCATTCCGGTGGAGCGCTTCGCATTGCGTCCATCGAAGCCCTATTACGGCCCGAGCCCTATTGCCGCCATGATGGCTGGGACATTCGATCCAGCCGCATTTAACTGAGGGGAGAATGTCGGCTATTTCGATTCTGAGTGATCTCTGTGACGGGTGCGGGGCTTGCCTGCAGTCCTGCCCGACGGATGTGTTCGCGCGCTCGCCTGACGGGAAGGTTGTGGTCCGTTACGGACAGGATTGCCACGTCTGCTTCCTGTGCCAGGATGACTGTCCGCAGCAGGCGATCAAGGTCGATCACAAGATCAAGAATCCGCGCATGCGCAGCATCTACGATATCCTGAACATTCCGATCGACGTGCCGCCGGAAGGCATGCCGCCGCGATGACCGTGCTCGACATCAATCTCCGGCTTCTTGGCCGCAAGACCTTCGTGCGTCTCGCGGGCGACGGACCGTCGATCGTGCTCATCCACGGCGGCGGTCTCGGCTCGAGCGGCCGCGTCTGGATGCCGGTCGTGCCGCTGCTTGCGAAGTCACACCGCGTCATCGTGCCCGACCTGATCGGGTTCGGCCACAGTTCGGACGCCGATGTCGAGGACGGCATGCCGATCTTCGTCCGGCAAGTCGCCGAACTGCTCGACGTGCTCTGCCTCGACCGAGTCATCCTGGTCGGACATTCGATGGGCTGCCAGATCGCCACGTCGATCGCCCTGCGGAGGCCGGAGAGAATCGCTGCTCTCGGGTTGCTCGCGGGCGGCGGCCGATTCGTCGGTCTCAGCTATAAAAGCGCCGGCCATCACATCCTCGAACGTATCGTCGCCCACCCGACCGAAGCCGGCGTGCGCGAACTGGTCGAATGCGTGAACGGTCAGCTCGACGACGTCGACGCCGAGGTGACGGAGCGCATGCGCTGGGCCAAACATCCCGGTCATCTCGCGGCTCAGCGCAAGCTCGCCTCGGGGCGTCAGGGGGGAGGTCCCGGGCTCGACTACCGCGGGGTCGACCAGCTCTCGATGCCGATTGCCCTGGGCTGGGGCGAGCTCGAGCGATTCAACCCTGTGGAGATCGGTCCGCAGATCGCCGCGCGGCTGCCGGCCGGAACGCGCTATCAGCTCTTCCGCGGTGCAGGCCACAACATCCCGCATGACCGTCCCGCGGAAACGGCGCAGTTCATTGCCGCGCTAGCCGAGGTCGAGTCGAGGGATGCCCGGCCGGCGGGCGGGGAGGTGGCGGCCGTGTAACGCTCACCGCCACGACGAGGCGAGGGACGCGATAGATAATAGAAAAAAGACGCAGCACATAAGAAAACGGAAGAAAGAGGAGGGAACAGTGCCGGGTTTGAAGGGCTTTGCCGCTGCCTGCGGCATCTCACTCGTTGTCGCGGCCACGGCGTCGGCGAACGCCGCAACGGTTGTCCGCTACGGGACGACATCCGCGTCGGCGGCGGCGTGGATGGAGTACATCGCGCAGGACCAGGGTTTCTTCAAAGCGGAAGATCTGGATGTCCGGGTCACCTTCACGGGCAACAACGCTACGGTGGTGCAGCAACTCATCGGCGGCAGCTTCGACATCGGCCAGACCACCTTCGAAACAACCGTTCGTGCCGTCGACAAGGGCGCGCCGATCGCCATGATCGGCACGACCATGATCAAGTACTCCTACTCGGTCCTGGCACAGAAGGACATCAAGTCGATCAAGGAGATGGCGCACAAGCGCATCATCCTTGCCCTGCCGAAGAGCGCGCTGACCGTGTTCTGGAATCGCGCCCTTGAACAGGCAGGGCTGAAGGTGTCCGATGTGGAGCAGGTCTACGACGGCTCCACTCCGAACCGATATGCCGCGCTCGTCAGCGGCACGGCGCAGGCCGCCGCACTGACGCAGCCGGTCGATCTTCTGGCGATCGACAAAGGTTACAACAAGATCGTCGACATCACGACTGTCGCCAAGAACTTCGGATTCACCAGCATCGTCGCGACGCGCGATTGGCTGACGAAGAACACCGCCACCGCCAAGGCATTCCTGCGGGCGCTGAAGAAGGCAACGGATTTCTTCTACGACACAGCGAATCGGCAGGCCGCGATCGACAGTCTTCTCAAGCACGCGAAGATCGACGCCGAGGCGGCCGCCAAGACCTACGATTACTATGTCAACGAGCTGAAACCGTATGACCGCGATCTCGATCCGAACGACGATTACGTCAAAACCGTCGTCCAGCTTTTGATCGATGTCGGCGACAGAAAGGCCGGGCCGATCGATCCCGCGAAGTACGCCGATCGAAGCTTTCTACCCAAGTAGAACGATAAGGCGCAGCACGATAAGCAGGATATCGCTCGTGACGCAGGGTGAGACGTCGTCGATCAAGACACCAACAGCAGGATCGGGCGCCGGCTGGAAGTGGCCCCGTATCCGGCCTTCGGCCTGGCAGGCGGTCGTTTCGTTCGTCATTGCCGCCGTGCTTTGGGAGTACGTGGCGCGGGTCGTTGTCAACAATCCGCTGTTCTTCAGTTCGCTCACGGAAGTCGCGGCGCGCGCTGTCGAGCTGTGGCAAAGCGGAGAGCTGCAGAGCCACATCGAGGCGAGTTTCATCGAATTTGCAGGCGGCTTTCTGCTCGCGGCGGTATTCGGCATTCTGGCCGGGATCGGAATGGCGGCCTCGAGGACGGCGCGCGGCTTCTTCGATCCGTGGGTGTCGATGCTCTACTCGACGCCGATCCTCGCCCTGGGGCCGCTGTTCATCCTGTGGCTTGGAATCGGCCTCGCGTCCAAGATCGCGGTGATTTTCCTGGTCGCGGTGTTCCCGATCCTCATCAACACGCTGGTCGGACTGACCACGACGGATCGGCTGCTGCTGGACGTCGGCCGGTCGCTCGGCGCGACGCCGCGCCAGCTCTATCTCAAGGTCCGGATGCCATCGGCGCTGCCCTACATCATCGCCGGGCTGCGCCTGAGCGTCGCCCGCGCGCTGGTGGGTGTCGTGGTGGCCGAACTGTTCGGCGCGCGCGCCGGACTCGGATTCCTGATCCTGCAGTCGGCGCAGAGTTTCGACACGGCGGCGATGTTCGTCGGCGTCGGCATTCTCGCGGTGGCCGGTGTCGTATCCGTCGCCCTGCTCAAACTTGTCGAACAGAAGATGGCGCCCTGGCGCTTCGAGAACATCGATGACTGAATCGGCCGAAATCCCGAAACTGTCGATCCGGGGCTTGTCGAAGTCCTTTCGCAAGGGGGATTCGACCATCGAGGCCCTCCGCAACCTGACCGTCGACATCAGGCAGGGCGAGTTTGTCGCCATCGTCGGCGCTTCCGGCTGCGGCAAGACGACGATGCTGCGGCTCATCGACGGTCTCTCCGAGCCGACGTCCGGCACCGTTCTGGTCGACGGCAAGCCGCTCGAGAAGCCCGGCGAACAGCTTGCTTTCGTCTTTCAACAAGACGGCCTGCTCCCGTGGCGGAGCGTGATGGCGAATGCGGTTTTCGGACCCGAGCTGCAGCACCGCGACATGGCGCAGTCGACCTCGATCGCCCAGCGTTTCCTTCGCCTCGTCGGCTTGCAGCAGTTTCCGCGGCATTATCCGCACGAGCTGTCGGGCGGCATGCGCCAGCGCGTCAACCTTGCACGCGCGCTCACGGTCGGCGCGGACATCCTGCTTATGGACGAACCTTTCGCGGCGCTCGACGCGCAGACGCGTGAGATCATGCAGGCGGAGCTGCTGCGGATCTGGAACGAGACGCGCAAGACCGTCCTGCTGGTGACGCACCAGATCGACGAAGCCGTGTTTCTCGCCGATCGGGTGCTGATCTTCACCACGCGTCCCGGACGTCTGAAAGACGAGGTCGCGATCGACCTGCCGCGCCCGCGCGACCTGGCAGTCAAGCGGACCACCGAATTCATTCACTATACCGACTACATCTGGCGCGCGATCGAAGAAGAAGTACGACGCAGCATCGATGCGGAACTCGAAATCGCCTGACGCCCGCATGCTTGGGCCGGCCCATAACAGCTAACATAACGCTGCCCCCGATTTGCCGGATCGCCGCCCGGGCAGGTCAACGTGGGCATCCCTGGTTAACAGCAGCCATAACGCCGTGACTCCGGTTTCGGAAGCAATCGGCTTGTCGAAACCGGCGGAGGGCTTAAGAAGGCTTGCGCGTGCAGCAACCTGCCCGGACAAGCCTGATGCAGACCTTTGACGTCGTTATCGTTGGTGCCGGTCACAATGGTCTGACCTGCGCGGCCTATCTGGGTATGAGCGGGCTCAAGGTGAAAGTCGTCGAGCGGCGGCCGGTGGTCGGCGGCGCGGCAGTCACGGAGGAGTTCTATCCCGGATTCCGCAACTCGGTGGCCGCCTATACGGTCAGCCTGCTCAATCCCAAGGTGATCAGCGACCTGCGTCTCCACGACCATGGACTGACGATCGTGGAGCGGCGGGCGCAGAATTTCCTGCCCACGCCGGACGGTCGTTACCTGTTGACCGGAGAGGGGCGGACGCAGCGGGAAATCGCGAAATTCAGCCAGCGCGACGGGGAACGCTATGGCGCCTTTCGCGACGAGATCGATGCCATTGCGGACGTCTTGCGGCGCTTCGTTCTGCAGTCACCGCCAAACGTGGTCGAGGGGATCAGCGGACGTGGCATCCGCGAGTTCTTGCGCGCGGCCGTCGCCGCGAACGATCTGCGCCGACTCCCGATGGAGCGGCGCCGCTCGTTTCTCGATCTCTTCACCAAGTCCGCCGGTGATTACCTCGATCGCTGGTTCGACAGCGAACCCGTCAAGGCGCTGTTCGGGTTCGATGCGATCGTCGGGAATTATGCAGGCCCTTACACGCCGGGCACGGCTTACGTGCTGCTGCATCACGCTTTCGGCGAGGTGAACGGCAAGGCGGGGACATGGGGCCACGCGCTCGGCGGAATGGGCGCGATCACCCAGGCGATGGCAAAGGCCGCTCGCGACCACGGCGTCGAGATCGAGACCGGCACGGCCGTGCGCGACATCATCGTCGAACGCGATGGCGTTGCGGGAATCACTTTGGAGGATGGACGGGTCGTTCGGGCCGGAATTGTGGCTGCGAACGTCAATCCCAAGCTTCTCTATACCCGCCTGATGGCGCCCGACGCGTTGCCGCCTGCATTTCTCGATCGGATGCGGCGCTGGCGCTGTGAATCGGGCACGTTCCGGATCAACCTCGCCCTGTCGAGTCTGCCAAATTTCACGGCGCTGCCGACGCGGGAGCCCGGCGACCACCAT
>CAYVBN010000515.1:0-4015 GCA_964449645.1 uncultured Hyphomicrobiales bacterium | reverse complement strand
CGCGCTCCTCGGAGCGGTTCGGCGAGAAGACGCTCGACAAGGTCGCGTTCGCGTGGCGCGCCTAGAGCATGATCCCGAAAAGTGGATATCAGTTTTCGGAGACGAAAGATCATGCTCAAATCAAAGAATTAGAGTGGGATGACGAGTCCGCTCTTCTTCGTCTCAGAAAACCCCGTTAGAGATCCGGAACCGGCAGTCGCTTGAGCGCACAGGCCGCGCGCAGTGTGTTCGCCAACAGGCACGCGATGGTCATCGGCCCAACGCCGCCCGGGACCGGTGTGATCGCACCCGCGACCGCGCGGGCCTCCGCATAGGCGACATCGCCGACGATCCGGCTGCCGCCCTGCCCGTCCGCGACGCGATTGATGCCGATGTCCACCACCGTCGCGCCCGGCTTGATCCATGCGCCCGTGACGAGCTCCGGCTGCCCGATCGCGGCGAAAACGAGATCGGCGCGGCGGCACACCGTCGGCAAGTCCCGCGTCTTCGAATGCGCGACCGTCACCGTCGCGCTCTCGTTGATCAGCAGGTGCATCAGCGGCCGCCCGACGATGTGCGAACGGCCGATGACGATCGCCTCGAGTCCCGCCAGCGAAGCGTGAACCGTCTTCGCCAGGATCACGCAGCCAAGCGGCGTGCACGGCACGAGCGCAGGAATTCCGATGGCGAGCCGCCCGGAATTCATCGGATGGAACCCGTCGACATCCTTGTCGGGATCGACCGCGGCGAACACGCTATGCGGGTCGATATGCGCGGGTAGCGGAAGCTGCACGAGAATTCCGTGCACGCTCGGGTCGGCGTTGAGCGTGCCGATGATGCCGAGCAGCTCGGCCTGGCTGACGTTCGCCGGCAGGCGGTGATCGAACGTACGCATGCCGGCATCCACGATCGCGCGGCTCTTGCTGCGCACATAAGCCTCGCTCGCCGGATCGTTGCCGACGACCACCACGGCGAGGCCGGGCACGAGCGCGTATTCGGCGGCCAGGCGTTCGGCATGCGCGGCGACGCGGGCGCGCAATTGTGCCGCAACCGCCTTCCCGTCGATGATCCGTGCCGCCATGGCGTGCCACCCGTTCGCAACCAGTCAGTCAAAGCCGGTCGGACGCAAGCTCGTCAAGCACAGGGCCCTGCCGGGCCGGCGCCGACGGGCTCACAGCGCCACGATTTTCTCCAGGAGGGCGGCGAGCGTCGCCGGATCGCCGTCGATGCGCACGCGCTTCACGCGTCCGCCCGCGCCCGCTTCGAGATGCACCCGGCTCGGGGCCACCTTCACCGTTCGGGCGAGGAGCCGCACCAGCGCGGCGTTCGCCTCACCTTCGTGCGGCAGCGCGCGTACGCGCGCCGCGAGCACCACCCGGCCGTCGGACAGCGATTCCATCCCGTCGATCGCATCGCGCGCGGCCTTCGGCGTCAGCCGGACGGTGACGACGAGGTCCTTGGGTCCGGCCGTCCACGGGCGCGACACGGCCGCGCGTCAGAACACGTTCGGCAGGATGTAGAGCGCGATCACGTAACGCAGGAAGATGATGATCAGAATGAGGATGACCGGCGAGATGTCGATGCCGCCGAGGTCGGGCAAGGAACGGCGGATCGGCCGCAATGCCGGCTCAGTGATGCGGTAGAGGAAGTCCCCGACCATCGCGACGACCTGATTGCGCGTATTCACGACCTGGAAAGCAACCAGCCAGGACAGGATGGCGGCGGCAATCAGCAGCCAAATATAAAGTTGCAGAGCCAGGTCGATGACCAGAAAAATCGCACGCATGAGCCGATTCGTCCCGAATGGAGGCGACGCGAACATGTAGCGGGTTGGCCCGGGGCGAACAAGCTGGTGCGGGGCGGCCGGGCGGCGTCCGGAGCGTCCTTGACAGGCTTGGACCCGCGCCGTAAATGGCGCCACTCGTCGAGGCCGTGCGACGGGTTATCCACAATTCGCATGGTCGGCGGGGCCGTAGCTCAGTTGGGAGAGCGCCGCAATCGCACTGCGGAGGTCAGGGGTTCAAATCCCCTCGGCTCCACCAAGTCCAATGACAGAATCCCCGCCATTCCCCGCCGAACCCCACATGTCCCGACCGGTCGCTTCGCCACCCCGGCGGAGTCCGACCGTCCGGCCGTTCGGATGAGGGCCTGACGCCGTGAGCGAAACTGCCGCGGCGTCGCTTCTGCGCCACCGTTCCTTCATCCTGTTCTGGCTCGCCCGCGTCGCGTCCGCGGTGGCCCTGCAGATGCAGGCCGTGGCGGTCGGATGGCAGGTCTACGACCTCACCTCGCGCCCGCTCGATCTCGGGCTCGTCGGCCTTGCCCAGTTCGCGCCGGCGGTCATCCTGATCTTCGTCGCCGGCCATCTGGCCGACCGTTACGACCGCCGCAACATCGTGCGCCTCTCCCAGGCCGCCGAAGGACTGGCCATTGGCATGCTGGGTCTCGCGACGCTGTCCGGCGCGATCTCGACCAAGCTCATTTTTTCGGCGGTCTTCGTCATCGGCGCCGCGCGCGCGTTCGAGCAGACCACGCTGCAGACGCTCATACCCGGAATCGTCCCTGCCCCGCTCCTGCCGCGCGCCATCGCGGCCACCTCCTCGGCGACGCAGACCGCGACCATCGCCGGCCCGGCGATCGGCGGCCTGCTCTACGCGGTCGGCCCGAGCGTCGTCTATGCGACCTGCGCGGTGCTGTTCGGGGCCGCGAGCCTCATGATCTCGCGCGTGCATGCCGAGCGCACCGCCACCGCGCGCGAGCCGGTGACGCTCACCGCGCTGTTCGCCGGCATCAAGTTCATCCGCCACAACCCGGTCGTGTTCGGCGCCATCTCGCTCGACATGTTCGCGGTGCTCCTGGGCGGCGCGACCGCCCTGTTGCCGGTCTTCGCACGCGACATCTTTCACACCGGCCCGCTGGGCCTCGGTCTCCTGCGGGCTTCACCGGCGGTCGGCGCCCTCACCATGTCGATCGTGCTCGCGCGCTGGCCGCTGCACCGCCATGTCGGCCGCACGATGTTCGCCGGCGTGACCATGTTCGGCATCGCAACGATCGTGTTCGGGCTTTCGGATTCCTTCCTGCTGTCGATGGCGGCGCTGGCCCTGATCGGCGCTTCCGACAACATCAGCGTGGTGATCCGGCTCTCGCTCGTGACGCTGGAAACCCCGGACGAGATGCGCGGCCGGGTGAGCGCGGTGAGCTCGCTGTTCGTCGGAACGTCCAATCAGCTCGGCGAATTCGAATCCGGATTGACCGCCGAATTGTTCGGTACCGTCCCGTCGGTGCTGATGGGCGGGATCGGCACGCTGCTGGTCGTGCTGCTGTGGACGCGCGTGTTTCCCGCGCTCTACCGCGTCGAGACCTTCGCGGAGTCGAGGAAGCCCTGACGGACTTCAGCCGGCTGCACGTGGCCGACCCAGTGATCGAGGAAATCCGCCAGCCAGGTGCGGATCGCCGGATCGTAAACGGGCCGGTCGGCGAAATGGTCGGCGCGCGGCTTGGCGCCCGGAAGCGACAGGCGCTCGTGGCCGCGCGTGGTCCAGCGGCACATCATGGCGTGCGTGACTTCGGCATGGAACTGGATGCCGTAGGCGGCGCCGTCGTAGCGGAACGCCTGCACGTCGAACGTGTCGCTCGACGCCAGAAGCGCGCTGCCGTGCGGCAGGTCGAAGCCCTCGCGGTGCCACTGATAGACCCGCTCGGGCCAGCGCGCGCACACCTGGCGGCCGGCGTCGGTCGCGCGGATCGGGTAATAGCCGATCTCAACCCGGCCTTCGGGGTGGAAGCAGACCCTGGCGCCGAGATGCCGCGCCAGCATCTGCGCGCCGAGGCAGATGCCGAGAAACGGCGCACGCTCCCGCAGCGGCACCGCGATCCAGTCGATCTCCCGCTTGATGAAATCGTCCTCGTCGTTGGCGCTCATCGGGCCGCCGAAAATGACGGCGCCGGAAGGCTCGGCGAGCGTGTCGGGCAGCGGATCGCCGACGCGCGGCCGCCGGATGTCGAACGGGAAACCGAGCGCCTTCAGGTGCTGCCC
>CAYVBN010000514.1:0-6052 GCA_964449645.1 uncultured Hyphomicrobiales bacterium | reverse complement strand
GGGCGAGACGACGTTGACCCGGATGTTGTCCGCCGCGGTCTCCAGCGCGAGCGAGCGGGCGAGCCCGAGAATCCCGCCCTTGGTCGCCGCATAGTGGGCCGCCTTCGCGGCGCCGGTCCGGGCGATCATGGAGGAGAACAGCACGATGCTGCCCCGGCGCTCCCGCCGCATCGCCGGAAGCACCGCCTGGCAGGCGAACAGCGTCCCTTTCAGGTTGACGGCGAACGTCGTGTCCCAGGTCGCCTCGTCGAGCTCGAGAAACGGCGCCGCCTTGAACACGGCCGCGCAACTCACGAGGCCGTCGATGCGGGGAGCCCGGTCGAGAATGCGCCCGACGGCCGCATCCATGGCCGCGCGGTCGCGCACGTCGAGGTGCTCGCGGACAAGGCGGCTGTCGTCGATCTCGCCCAGCCGGCCGGGCGTCGTGTCCCAGGCTGCGACCGCATAGCCCTCGCGCAGCAAGAGCCGGGTTACCGCGAACCCGATCCCACTGCCGGCACCGGTGACGACGACGGCGCCCGCATCAGCCTGCTTCATTGCTGGTGCCCCGCCAACGTAGAAAATAACGCTCGATCTGGAGAAAGGCGAAGTTGATCAGATAGCCGAGCAGGCCGAGCGTAAAGATGCCGGCGAACATTTCGGGTATGCGGAAGACGCGCTGCATATCGAGAATGAAATAACCGATGCCGCTGTTGCCGGCGATCATCTCGGCGACGACGGCGACGATCAGCGCGATGCCGAGGCTGATACGCATGCCGGTGAGGATGCTCGGAAGCGCTGCCGGAAACACGATCTGCCACAGCGCCTGCAGCCGCGGCACCCCGAACGTGCGTCCGGTGTCGATCAGCACGGGATCGACCCCGCGCACTCCGCCATAGGTGTTGAGCAGGATCGGGAATAGGCACGCGAGAAAGACCACGAACACCTTCATCTCGTTGCCGATGCCGAGAAACAGGATGGCGATCGGAATGTAAGCGGCGGCCGGAATGGGCCGGATGAACTCGGTGATCGGTTCGAGCAGGCGGTAGACGAAGCCGATGGTGCCCATCGCCAATCCGAGCGGCACGGCGATGACGACCGCGAGGCCGAAGCCCATGAAGATCCGCCACAGCGTCGGCAGCAATTGCTGCAGCAGCTCGCCGTGCGACACGCTCGCGAGCCAGGAGGTGAAGATCAGGCTGACGCGCGGGATCGACACTGGATCGACGAGATCCGCGTAGGAGCAGATCTCCCACGCGACCAGCAGCAGCACGATCAACAGAAAGCCCGGCCAGCGCTTGACCATCGAGATCCGCCCTCAGCCTTCGCCCGGAACCGAGCCGGGGCTGACGCCCTTCTCCTGGATGAAGATGCTGGAGAAGAGCCGCTGGCGGATCGCGACGAAGCGCTCGCTGTCGCGCGTGGTGATCGGGTCGCGCGGATAAGGCAGGTCGACCGTGACGTCTTCCTTGATCGTCGCCGGAGCGCGGCCGAGCGAGATGATGCGATTGGAGAGGAAGGCCGCCTCCTCGACGTCGTGCGTCACGAACAGGATCGTCACCGGGATGGTCTGCCAGATGCGCATGATCAATTCCTGCAGGATGGCCCGCGTCATCGCGTCGACTGCGCTGAACGGCTCGTCCATCAGCAGGACGTCAGGCTCACAGATGAGTGCCCGGGCAATGACGACGCGCTGCTGCATGCCGCCGGAGAGCTGATACGGATGATAGTTCTCGTAGCCCTGCAGGCCGACGAGACGGATGTATTCGAGACAGCGGTCGCGCGCCTCCTTGCGGCCGAGCCGCTTGTGCGTCCTCAGCCCCCACTCGATGTTCTGGATCACCGTACGCCAGGGGAAGATCGATTTCGTGTACTGCTGGAACACGTAGATCATGCCCTTGGCCGGGCCGGTGATCGTCGTGCCGTTGAACACGATCTCGCCCGCGGTCGGCGTGTCGAGGCCGGAGATCAGCTTCAACAACGTGGACTTGCCGCAGCCCGAAGGGCCGACGATCGACAGAAAGCTGCCCCGCTCGATGCGGAACGACAGGTCGGAGAAGACCGTCAGATGCTGCTCGCCGACGGCGAACACCTTCTTGAGATTCTTGACCTCGATGATCGGATTGCCCGCGGCAGCCTCCGGGACGAAGGTGAATCTCGGAGACCCCGCTGCCGCCATCTGCCCTGACCCTCGCGAATGCCCGGGTGCACGCAACCCGCTCGCCATGTTGAGATCTGCGTCCGGCCCGCGCAAGACCGCCGGGCTGCTTCTGGGACCAGCCAAACCCTCGGCCCGCCTGCATGTCCGAATGCCGGTTCCGGGTTCCGCAACGTCCGCGCGGCCGAGATCGCCGGCGACGAGACATCGCCCAGATTGCGGAGCGCGGGAATTGCGCCCCGTGTCGCAGGTTCCAAAGATCTCTCGGGTTCCGATCCGCACCGCCTTTTATTCGTCGCCATCGTCGAGGCCGCGCATGCGGTCACCGTACGTCACCATATCGAGGCCGAAGACCTTGTAACGCGCCAGATAGCCCATCAGAAAGGAGTTGCCCCCCCTGCGGTAGAGTTGTGCGACGTCGCCCGCGAGCAAGGCCTCGCGTTCGGCCTGCGACAATGGGTGCGGATAGCGCGACAACGTGTGCTCGGGGGCTTCCTGCAGCTTTCTGCGCAGTTCGACGTCGCGCATGACGTCGCGGCACAGGCGGTTGACCGAAAGGATGCTCACGCGCCCGCTCCCGTCCAGACCGCGTAGGCATGGCCTTGCGCGGGTTGCGGCTTGATCCATCGCAGACGCTGGTCCTCGGCAGTTCCCAGCATTGCGATCCAGTTGAGGAGCTCGCCCGCGACGTTGCCGGCGCGCCGCATCTGCTGCGGCGTGCTCTCCTGCAGGAGGTCCGGAATCGTGTTGCGCTCGATATGGCGTTGGATGCGCTCCGCCCATTGCGGATCGGGCACGCCGCTTGCGGCACCCGGCCGCGTGCGCGTCCCGTGCACGTCGAGGGAGAAGCTGCCGCTGCCCATCGTGACGACCCGCAGCGGCTCCCGCCACGCCTCGATCGCCCGGCGCGCGCAGCGGCCGAGCTCGAAGCAACGCCGCGCCGGCGGCAGCGGCGGCACATGGCCGTTGACGAAGATCGGAACGACGGGGACGTGCATCTGGGGTGTCAGGAAGTGCAACGGCACGAACACCGAATGGTCGGCCTCGAACTCCTGGACGAGCGCGATATCGAAACCCGAAAGCACCATCTCGCTCCGCAGATGCGCGGCGAAATCCGGACGCGAGGGCACGTCATAGTGCGGCATCATCGGCACGTCGTCATTGGGGCCGGAAAAAGTCTCCGTGACCCCGATCGCGAACACCGGGAGGTTGTCGAGGAAAAACGTGTTGAGGTGATCGGTGTCGAACATCACGACGACGTCGGGCCGCAGCCGCGCGAGATCCGCGGCGACCTCGCCGTAGAGGCGACCCGTTTCGCACTCCGGCCCTTCGCGGGCCACGAGGGCCGGAGAATTGGGCCCGTGTGGCACCCCGATGGAACCGACGATTGTGGCCATGAGATCTGCTGCACGTTCGAAGGGCCGCAATGGCCCAAGGCGGCGCGAGCCTATCCGGCCGCGCCATCCGGTCAAGATCGCAGGCGGTCGGTGGCGGCTGGCGATGGACCGCGCTCCGATGCCTCGGCTATCTTCGGCAAGAATTCCGCCGCGCGGGCACGCCCCGTGTGATCGGCAACGGGAGCGGACCATCGATGTTGAAACGGGTGTCCCAGGACCAGGCTGACCAGGCGGCGGATTGCATCCGGCGGGCACGCGCCGTAGCACCCCTGGTCGCGCAAGCGACGTCGCGGGTCGAGCAGGAACGGCGGATTCCCGACGATCTGCTCTCCGCGCTCCATGACGCGCGCCTGTTTCGACTTCTGCTGCCCCGCGCGTGCGGCGGCGAGGAAGTCGAGCCGGCCGTCTTCGTCGAAGTGGTCGAGGAGATCGCCAAGGCCGATGCCAGCACCGCCTGGTGCATCGGCCAGGGCTCGGGGTGCTCGATGGCGGCGGCCTATCTGGACCCCGTCGCCGCGCACGCCATATTCGGAGACCCCACGGCCGTCATGGCGTCCGGGCCATCGACCGCCGAGGCGAAGGCGATCGCGGTGGAGGCCGGATATCGGGTCACCGGCAAATGGCTGTTTGCGAGCGGCAGCCGCCATTCTGTCTGGCTCGCCGGTCATTGCACGGTCTGCGAGGCCGACGGCACGCCGCGTCAGGGGCCGGACGGCAAGCGCGTCGAGCGCACGATGATCTTTCCCAAGGCGAGCGCCGTCGTCACCGACGTGTGGCAGGTGATGGGGCTGCGCGGGACCGGCAGCGACAATTATGCCGTGACCGATCTTTTCGTGCCCGAGGCCTATTCGTTCACGCGCGAATCTGCGGACGACCGGCGCGAGCGCGGCCCGCTCTATCGCTTCACCTCGCTCAACATCTTCGGCTTCGCTTTCGCCGGCGTGGCGCTCGGGATCGCCCGCGCCATGCTGGAGGATTTCAAGCGGCTCGCGCAGGCCAAGAAGCCGCACGCCTCGACCAAGCTGCTGCGCGACAACGCGGCGATCCAGAGCCAAGTGGCGGTCGCCGAAGCGCGGTTGCGGTCCTCGCGCGCCTTTCTGTTCGAGACGATGCGCGATCTCTGGCAGACGGCCACGACAGTCGGCAGCTTCACGCTCGATCAGCGCGCGCTCATGCGCATGTCGTCGACCTACGCCATCCAGCAGGCGCGCGAGATCGTGGAATTCGCCTATCACGCGGCCGGCGCGACGGCCATTTTCGAGAGCCAGCCGTTCGAGCGGCGGCTGCGCGACATGCACGCCGTGACGCAGCAGGTGCAGGGCCACGCGGCCAACTTCGAGCCGATCGGACAGGTGCTGCTGGGTCTGGAGCCGAGCGGGAAGCTGTAGCGGAACCCCAATACAATATCAGCTGAAGGTCCCGGGTCTGCCGCTTCTGGCCCCGGATCAGCAGCACGGTACTTGGCACCGCGCTGCATCCGGGGCACGAGTCCGTGTTCCGTGCACTGCCTCGTTTCCCGGGCGCGTCGCAGTGCGCGCAGAAAGTTTACGCCATCTGCGCAGGCTGGATTGCGCGCGGTGCGGTGCAGACCTGGTGCAGACCTGGGGTCCATCGGAACGCATCCTGACGCCGAGCCAACATCGCTGCGAGGCGTCCGGATACGCGCTGGCAGTCCCTACTCCGTCGGCAATTCGCCGGTGTAGTTCTTGTCGTAATACTCGGGCTTCATCCGGTTCTGCGTGCCGTTGCGTGCGAGGATCTCGCCGTATTCCTTGCGGATGAACGGGTCTTCCATCCAGTACGGAATGGCGGTGCCGCCCTCGGTGAGGTCCATCCCCGTGTAGTCGATGTGCTTCTCGCCGGGCGGACCGGGCTCGCGGCCGGGCGAATGCGGTCCGAACCAGGCGGTGAGCCGCAGCGGCTCCTTGGAGGCGCCGAAGTGCTGGTGATACCAGCGCGCGCCGCCGGGCGCCGCCGACACCATGCCGACCGGCTCGTAGTCGACGCGCTTGATCTCGCTGCTCTTGCCGTCCTTCCAGGGCGTCACGCCGCACCGCTCGGGCCATGTGTAGGTGTAACCCTAGCCCTTGATGCAGATCAGGACGGCCGCAGACGTGTGCGCGTGCGCCTTGGAGTAGCGTCCGTTCTCGTGCTGGCCGATCCACAGATAGAACGTGTTGCCGGTCATGAACGGCTCGACGCGGCGGAAACCCGGCGAGCGGCGGTTGTCGAGCGGCAGGTCGCAGTTGACGATGTCGGGAATGAAGTTTGTGCGGCGCATCGCGAGCCCGCGCACCGGATCGGGCTCGATATCGTCCTTGTACTTGTAGAAGTCGTCGGCGCCGCTGAAGCGGTCGCGGAACTCGAACGGGCAGTTGAAGATCGCGTCCGTGTTGTTGATGAGGTTCATGAGGTTCGGCGCGGTGGTGCCGCCGAGGAGCAGTGCCGGGCTCGAGCTCGCATTGACGATGCGGTGCCAGGCGTTGACCGGAATCGAGAACAGCGAGCCGGCCTGCCA
>CAYVBN010000513.1:0-1633 GCA_964449645.1 uncultured Hyphomicrobiales bacterium | reverse complement strand
CGCTGCAGCAGGAGATAGAGAAAGAACGGCGCGCCGACGAGGGCGGTGATGATTCCGATCGGCAGCTCGGCCGGGGCGACGACGATGCGCGCCAGCGTGTCGGCGATGAGCAGCAGCGCGGCGCCGAGCAGGACCGCGGCGGGCAGCAGCAGCCGATGTCCCGGACCGATCAGCAGCCGCAGCAGATGCGGGACGATGATGCCGACGAAACCGATGACGCCGCACAGGGCGACCGAAGCCCCGGCCGCGGCGGAGACCAGCACGATGCAGCCGCGCTTGAGCCATTCGACCGCGATGCCGCTGTGATATGCCTCGCTCTCGCCGAGCGAAAGAAGGTCGAGCCCGCGGGCGATGACCGGCATGGCGAGGAGCGTCAGGGCGAGGAAGGGCAGCAGGCTCGCCGTTTTCGCCCAGGTGGCGCCGGCGAGCGAGCCGAGCGTCCAGAACGTGATGTCGCGCAACTGGCGGTCGTCGGCGGCGAAGATCAGAAGGCCCGTCGCGGAATTGGTGAGCGCGGCAATCGCCAGGCCGCCCAGCAGAAATGCGACAATGGAGGTGCGACCACCGCGCGTCGCGATACGGTAGAGGACGAACGTCGTCGCGAGCGCGCCGACGAAGGCGGCGAGGGGAAGGATTTCGATCGGAACGCTCACGCCGGTTGCGTGCGACACGCGGTCCGCCCACACGATGGTGGCCGCCACCACCAGGCCGGCGCCGCTCGACACCCCGACCAGTCCCGGATCTGCCAACGGGTTGCGGAACAGGCCCTGCATGATCGCTCCGGACGTCGCCAGCAGGCCGCCGACCATCATCGCCAACGCGATTCGCGGCAGCCGGATCGACCAGAGCACCAGCCGATCGGGTGCGATGCGGGCAGGGTCGCCGTCCGTCACTCCGAACGCCGCCAGCAGGCGCCCGATGGGAATTCCAGCCGCTGCGATCGTGGTGGCGGCGAGGGCGGACACGATCAACAGCACCAGCAGCGCCACCAGGATCAGCCGTGGGGAGCGCCAGGCTACGAACGGCACGCGGACGCGCTCGGAGATGCTCGCGGAAGCGGCGCGTGTCATGACCCGCACAGCCTGGCGGGATCGTTACGCTCGGACGCGAACTCCACGTGCGGGATTGTCGGATAGAGCGACGAGGCGAGATCGCGTGCGGCACGCGCCGTGCGTGGCCCGAAGCCGAGGAGATAGAGCCCTTCCATCGTGACGAACGAGCGGGTGCGCGCAGCCGGCGTGAGCGAGAAGGCGGGGAGTCCGAACACCGTGGCCGCATCGAGCGCCGCCCCGGGGCGCTGCATGACCAGGATCGCGTCCGGCCGGCTGGCGATCACCCCTTCGTCGCCGAGTTGCTTGTAGCCGTCGAACGCGTCGATCGCGTTGATCGCTCCGGCCAGGCGGATGATCCCGTCGGCGGCCGTGCCGCCTCCTGCCACCATCGGCCGGCCATCGACCAGCGAGAGCACGAACATCACGCGCTTTCGGTCGGCGATGCTCTTGCGCAGAAGAGCGAGCCGATCGAGATCGCGCCCGACCGCCGCCGCCAGGCAGGCGCCGCGCTCGGGCGCGCCGGCCGCCGCGGCGACGAGCTTGATCTTCGCCAGAATGCCTTCGCCGGTGAAGGATTCCGG
>CAYVBN010000512.1:0-10496 GCA_964449645.1 uncultured Hyphomicrobiales bacterium | reverse complement strand
AAGCGGATCGTTTCGGCGATCGTCTCGCGTGTTTCGCCCGGAAGTCCGAGGATGAATGTGCCGTGGATGACAATGCCGAGCTCGTGGCAGTCCTTGGTGAAGCGCTTCGCCACCTCGACCCGCATGCCCTTCTTGATGTTGTGCAGGATCTGCTGATTGCCGCTCTCGTAGCCGACGAGCAGCAGGCGCAGGCCGTTGTCGCGCAGCACTTCGAGCGTCGAGCGCGGCACATTGGCCTTGGCGTTGCACGACCAGGTGATGCCGAGCCGGCCGAGCTCGCGCGCAATCGCCTCCGCCCGCGGGGCGTCGTCGGTGAAGGTGTCGTCGTCGAAGAAGAATTCCTTCACCTGCGGGAAGGCCTCGCGCGCCCAGCGGATCTCGTCGATCACGTGCCCGACACTGCGGGTGCGGTAGCGGTGGCCGCCGACGGTTTGCGGCCACAGGCAGAACGTGCAGCGCGACTTGCAGCCGCGGCCCGTGTAGAGCGACAGATAGGGGTGCTTGAGATAGCCGATGAAGTAATTCTCGATCTGCAGGTCGCGCTTGTAGACCGGCGAGACGAAGGGCAATTGATCCATGTCGTGCAGGATCGCGCGCTCTTCGTTGTGCCTGATCTTTCCCTCCGCATCGCGATAGGACAATCCGGCGATGGTGCTCCAGTCGCGTCCCTCCGCGACTTCCCGGATCGTGAAGTCGAATTCGTTGCGGCCGACGAAATCGATCAGTTCGGAGCCCGCCAGGCTGACGTCGGGCTGGACCGCGACCTTGGCGCCGACCAGCCCGATCTTAAGGTTCGGATTGGCTGCCTTGAGCGCTTCCACGGCCTTGATGTCGGAGGCGAATGACGGCGTCGACGTGTGCAGCACCACGAGCTCGAAGTCGCGCGCCTGGGCGACCACCTCGGCAAGGCGCGTATGGTGCGGCGGTGCGTCGATGAGCTTGCTGTCCGGCACGAGCGCCGCGACCTGTGCGAGCCAGGTCGGATACCAGAACGAGCAGATCTCGCGGCGCGCCTGGTAGCGCGAGCCGGCGCCCCCATCGAAACCATCGAATGACGGAGCCTGAAGGAACAAGGTCTTCATCATGGGCAGACTCAACTCCGATCCCGAACCAGGGTGCCGTCCGACAGAGCGTGATAGCGATGCCCGCGCCATCTCACGGTGGCGCCGCAGAAGCTCCATACGTAAACCGCGAACGAAATCAAGTCACGCACCGGCAGCAGCCAATAGGCCTGCGGACCCAGGCCAAAATTCCGTTCGACGGTCCGGCACAGGAGTGCACGCAGAGCCAGGGCGACGATACCGACGAGTGGAGCCGCTTCGCTGCCGAGCGCCCAGGCGATCAGGGCGAGTGGCAGCGGATGGCCGATCACGGAGCCGAGATAGCCGACGGGATCCAGCGTCCTGATCGTCCGTCCCTGGCGCGATTCGTCGCCCAGCAATTCGCGCGCGCTTGCTTGCGCGCACACGTGCCCGACGGCGAGCGGCGGAACGACGACGGCATCTCCGTTCGCCCGGACGGCCTCGCCGATGGCGTAGTCGTCGGCGAGACAATGGGCGAAGGCCGCCGGCCCGCCGATCCGGTCGAGCGTCTGGCGCGTCATGGCGATCGTCGCACCGAAGCACGGACGCGCGAGCCGGAAGCTCGTGGCCACCACCACGTTGGGCAGGAAATGCGTGTTGGTCGCCAAGGCGGCGAGCCGCGCCCACGGCCCGCCCTTGGCAACGCCGTAGTAAAGACAGGTGACGGCACCGACTCCTGGCTGCTGCAGCTCTCCGACGACCTGCGCCAGATAATCCGGGCCGGTCTCGATGTCGCTGTCGGCCATCACGACCAGAGGATGACGCACATACGCCGCCATGTTGGCGAGGTTGGACATCTTGCGATTGGGTCCGTGCCCGCGCGCGTCGACGTGCAATTCGATCGCGGCCTGCGGAAATCGCTCGCGCAGCGCCTCGACCGTCCGGATGGCCGGATCGGCGCAATCCTGCGTGCCGAAGAGGATCTGCACGGGTGCGGAATAGGTCTGCCGGCACAGTTGCGAGAGCCGCTCCAGCAGCTCCGGTTCTTCGCCGTGGAGCGGCTTGAGCACGCTCACCGGAACCTGGACCCGCGCAGTGCGGAGACGACGGCGGCCAAAACGTTGGACCAGGAGTGTCGCAACCAGAAGGTAGACGCAACCGACGGTTGCGATCGAAATACAGACCTGTGCGGTCCATTCGACCGCCGTTGCAACCCAGTCAAATTCCATTCCCGCCCCCGCGAGAGCCGGCCCGGCTCATGCCCCGTTCAGGGCGTCACCATAGCGGCGATCGAGGGTCCGCCGGGAGAGAAAAATCTCGGTCCGGTCCCGCCACAGGCTGTCGCGGCGCAATGCCGCCGTGTTCTGGGCCAGAACCATGAGCGATACGTAGATGTTCTCTCCCAGCCGGTGAAGGCGCTCGGACGACTCGATCGGTTCGGTGCGAGGGAACACGTCGAACCCGAGACGCCGGGTGATGCGCGCGAGCTGATTCGTCTGCTCGGCCGTTCCCCAGCACATGTTGGCCTGCAGCCCCACGACGTCGTCGAGATCACGCGACTCGGCGAGGTACTGGGCGAGCTGGCGCAGTGAGTATGCGGTGTCGTGATACATGTGGCGCGCCCACGCGATCGATGCGCCGCGCTCAGGCACCGATGGGATGTGCTCGTTCCAGAAGTGCAGGTTGATGACCCGGTCACCCGCGCGGACCATCGTACCGTCCGAAAGGACGACTTCGCGCTCGGCGGTCCCGAACTGAATGCGGAAGACACAGCGCGGATCGGAGGTGAATTCGAACACCGCATTGCGCCGCTGCAACCAACGATCGAGAGCGAAAATCAGGTCGGCGAGCCAGGGATGATCGAACTGATTTGGAAGCTGATGATTGTTTTCGCGAGGGAGCGAAATCCGTCCGTCCATGCCCTCTCTCCAGCAGCACGGTCGCCCATTGAAAAACAATCCGGGCCGAGGAAAGTTGCCTGAGCACGCAACACTAGGCTGTTTTTTTGGTGCTGGACGCCTTGTCGTAGTCTTCGTCGGTCGGTCCCGGCTCTTCATACAAGCTCGCGAGCACGGTCTTGATGGCGATCGCGACGGGCAACGCCATGATGATCCCGGGAATTCCGAACAGAAGACCACCGGACAGAAAACAGAAAATCACCAGCGTCGGATGCACGTGCGCGGCGCGGCCGAGCACGACCGGGCCGAGGAGCTGATCGATCGAAACGCGCAGCAGGATTGCGTAGATCACATAGGCGAGAATGCTCCAGATGCTGGTCGCACTCTGCAGCGCGACCAGGCCGGCGATCACGGCGGACGCGCCCGGGCCGATCACCGGGATGAGCTCGAGAATTCCCGTGATGATGGCGAGAAATATCGAATAATGCAGGCCGAGGATGACTCCGAGCCCGACATAGGCGGCCGAGGAGGCATAGACGACGACGATCCCGACCCCGATGAAATAGCGTTTGAGGACCGGATCGAGCTTGCGCCAGATCTCGATCATCAGAGGACGCTGGCGCGGCGGGATCATCAGGAACACGCCGTCGCCGATCCGCCGGCCATCGACGAGGAAATAGAACAGAAGCACGAACGTCAGGATGCAATAAAAGAATGCACCGAAGCTCAGGCCGGCAAGAAGCGCAAGCTTGCCAGGCTGAGCGACAACATCTCGTATGCTCGAAACGATCTGCTGCGTCAGGTCGTGGGCCGTCGTCGTAGTGCCGAGCAGATGAACGGGGCCGTCACCCGCCACCCGTCGCACCAGGGATTCGACCGTGCCTTCGAGGTCGGTGGCGAGACTGACCACCTGCTGCGACAGCACCGGGACCGCGAGGAATCCCGCCAACACCACCAGGCCCAACAAGATCGCGAAGAAGAGAACCGCGAACAGGATGCGCGGCAATCGCGTTCGTCGCGCCAGGAATTCCACAGCCGGCGTACACACATAGGCGAGAATTCCGGCGATCACGAACGGCAGAAGGATCCATTGGATCGCGTACAGAAATACCGCGACGGCGACGAGAACCGCCGTGGTCGTCCGGCTGGAGATGCGCTCGACCGGCTTGTCCTCGGGGGAATGCGGATGATGGCGTCGCTCCGCCGGAGGGTGCGTCACGGACAGGTCCGCCCTTTCCAGACCACGCGCCCGGTCGAGCGGCGCCGCACGCTGTCGAGCGCCATCAGTGCGCCCGCCGTGTAGCCGAGCGGAAAGAGCAGACCGTACCAGATCGGAATGGCGAAAAAGATCGCCCCTGCCACGTGAAAGGCGAACGCCGCGACCGATGCGGTCAGTGCAATGCCCAAGGCCGCGCAGGCGTGATCGGCTCCGCCGCGGCAAGCGACCGCATCGACGGTCGGCAGAACGACCGACGCCCAGGCAAGGACGATCACCGCCGCCGAGGTCGCGATCGTCGCCGCCGGTCCGCCCAGCATGTCGACCAGATTCTTGGACACGCCGAGCCAGAGGCTGTGCCAGCCCGTGTACATACGCGTGGAAAGCAGCCGATCCCCGCCGAACAGGACCACGCGCGCGCCGCGGCGTTTCATCCGGCGTGCCAGCTCGAGGTCCTCGCAGATGGCATCGCGCACCGCCGCGTGACCGCCGAAGTCCTCGTAGCTCGCGCGGCGGACGAGTATGAACTGACCCGTCGCCGTCGCTTCCGGACTGTCGCCGGCCTGGACGCGGTCGAGGTCCTGACGGAACCCGAGCAGATAAAGCCCGCACGGCATGACAAGCCGCTCGGCGAAGCTCACAAGCTCCTGGCGCGGCGTCAGCGAGACGAAATCGAGCTCCTTCTCCAGGGCCTTCGCGGCCGCGGTTGCGACGAGTTCCGGACGCGCCCGCACGTCCGCGTCGACGAAGCAGAGCCAGTCGGGCTCGCCGGCATTCAGTGCCCCGATCCAGCAGGCGTGAGGTTTTCCGAGCCAACCCGCCGGCAGCGGCGGGCTCGGGACGAGCGATACCCGGGCGTCCCGGCGCGCGAGCCTCCGCACGATCTCGGCCGTTTCGTCGGCCGAGTGATCGTCCACGACGACGATGCGCAGCCGATCGGACGGATAGGTCTGCGCGAGAAAGGACGCGACGCACTGACCGATGTGCATCGCCTCGTCGCGGGCCGGGATCACGACCGAGATCCACGGCGCGATTGGGGGCGGAGCCGCCGGCTCCAGTCTCTCGAACGCACGATCCTGACGGATCGCACGCCAGAGAAGCCACGCAACGATGATGGCCCAGGCGAGGGAAAGAGCGAATTCCACGTCGGCGCCGAAGGTCGGAGAAATCCCGACGATAACAGGCCAGGATGGGCAAGGTTCCTGGGTGGACCGGGTCGCGCCGACCGCCAACCGATCTGGTGCGTCGGGTGCCGACCGCCGGCCGCACCGTCGGGCGCCGGGCGATTCCAGTCCCATATTTTGGGATTGCGGACGGGGACCAGACCGGGAAGAATGCCGCGCGACAGGTCCGGGCTCGGGCGCATCGGGGCGTTTTCCCTCGGATCTGCGTGCTCGGATCCGCGCAGCCGACGGTTCGCAACAAGGGGTTTCCACCTTGCCTCGCCAATCCCCACACCCCGAGGCGAGCGGACCGTCACCCACCGGCAACAGTCTCGAGCGGATGATCGGGCTTCTCGATCTGTTCGAAGGCGAGGCCCAGCGCTGGACCTTCGATCAGATGCATCAGCGGCTCGGCTACAGTCGCTCGACCCTCTATCGCTATCTGAAGGTCCTCACCGATGCCGAGCTGCTGACATCGCTGCCGGAGGTCGGCTACACGCTCGGACCACGAGTGATCGAGCTCGACTACGAGATCCGGCGGCACGATCCTCTCGTGCTCGCGGGACGTCCGGTGATGGCGGAGCTCGTCCAGGAGGTGCGCGGAATCGCCCTGCTCTGCCGTCGTTATCGCGACAAGGTGCTGTGCGTGCACCAGGAGAGCAGCACGGCGGCGATCCAGAGCACCTACGAGCGCGGGCGGGCCCGGCCGCTGCTGCGCGGGGCCGCATCGCGCATCATCCTCGCCTATCTGCCGCCGCAGAAGATCGCCCGCCTGGCCGAGCAGCAGGCGCAGGAGTTCGCCGCCGCAGGCCTCGGAGAGAATCTGCCCGACATTCGGGAGCGGCTGAAACGAATCCGGCAGCAGGGTTGGGACCGCTCGACCGGACAGGTCACGCCGGGCGTCACCGGCATCGCGGCGCCGATCTTCGATAACCGGGACAGCGTGCTCGGAAGCCTCAGCATCACGGTCGCCGAGAAGGATGCCGAAGGGCGGCGCGGCGAGGCGATCGCGGAGCGGGTGCGTTTCTGCGCCCGCATCGTCACCAATGCGATCGCCCGGCCGAACGGATGAGGGAGGCGACAACAGGCAGTTTGACAAATCCCATATTGTGAGATTGATGTAGCGGTGGGTTCGATCGAGCCCGCCCGCCTCCTCCCGCGTCACGACGAAAGGCCGACGGCATGCGTTACATCGATGCGTTCAATCACTTCTTTCCGCAACGACTGTGGGATCGGATGCTGGCGACCGAGGGCGCCGCGCGCGACATCGGCAAGCGCATGCGCGGCATTCCCTGCATCTATGACCTCAACGAGCGATTCCGGGTCATGGACATGTTCCAGGACTACACGCAGATCCTGTCGCTCGGCATGCCGCCGCTCGAGGCGCTCGGCACCCCGGAACAGACGACGGAATTCGCCCGCCTCGGCAACGACGGGCTGGCGGAGCTCGTCGCCAAACATCCGGACCGGTTCGCCGGGTTCATCGCGTCGCTGCCGATGAACGCGCCGGGCGCGGCCAAGGAAGCGGAGCGCGCCTTCACCCAATGCGGCGCCAATGGCCTGCAGATCCATACCAACGTCAACGGTGCGCCACTCGACGATCCGCAGTTCCTGCCGGTATTCGAAGTCGCCGCGCAGTACGGCAAGCCGGTCCTGCTGCATCCGTCGCGCGGCGCCGACATGCCGGATTACAAGACCGAGACGAAATCCAAGTATGAAATCTGGTGGACCTTCGGCTGGCCCTACGAGACCAGCACCGCAATGGCGCGTCTCGTGTTCTCGGGGATCATGGACCGGCTGCCGAACCTCAAGGTCCTCGCCCATCATCTCGGCGCCATGGTGCCCTACTTCGAGGGGCGTGTCGGACCGGGATGGGACCAGCTCGGCAAGCGCACGTCGGACGAGGATCTCGGCGAGGTGCTGCGACGGCTGAAGAAGCGGCCGTTCGACTACTTCAAGGATTTCTATGCGGATACGGCCGTGTTCGGCTCGCGCCCGGCGACCATCTGCGGTCTCGACTTCTACGGCGCCGACAAGGTGCTGTTCGCGTCCGACTCACCCTTCGATCCGGAGCGTGGGCCGGGCTACATCCGCGACACCATCAAGGTGCTCGAGTCGATCGAGATGTCGCAGGCCGATCGCGAGAAGATCAGCTATCGCAACGCCCAGAAGCTGTTCGGACTGACCCGATGACTGTACGGAATACCGACGTCCTGATCGTGGGCGCCGGTCCGACCGGACTGACGCTGGCGGTCGACCTCGGCAAGCGAGGCGTCCGCTGCACGATCATCGAGCAGAAGGAAAGTCCTCAGTTCCTGCCGAAGATGGAGCGCTGCAACGCGCGCACGATGGAGATCTTCCGTCGCATGGGGCTGGCGGAGAAGATCCGCGCGGCAGGCCTTCCGGCCGAATGCCCAATGGACGTCTTCATCGTGCTCTCGCTCGTCGAGCCGCCGCTGCTCCACCTGCCCTACCCGTCGGTCGCCGAAGCGCGCAAGCAGATCGCGGCGACCAACGACGGCAGCATGCCGCTCGAGCCCTATCAGCTCGTCTCCCAGTACACACTCGAGCCGCTGCTCAAGGCGGAAGCCGAGCAGCTTCCGAGCGTCGACGTGCGCTACGGGTGCGAGCTCGTCTCCTTTGTTCAGGACGAGGGCTCGGTCACGGCGCGCATCAAGGAACGGGACGGGAGCACGTCGCAGATCGTCGCGAAATATCTCGTCGGCTGTGACGGCGGCAACAGCCTCGTCCGGCGGGAACTCGGCATCAAGCTGCAGGGAGAAGGGAATCTCCTCCAGCTCCGCCAAGCGCTCTATTATTGCGAAGACCTCTACCAGCGCATCCCCATCGGCAAGGGCCGGCACTATCACGTCGCCGACGATCGCGCGACCTTCCTCATCGTCCAGGACTCGACCAAGCACTTCACGCTGCATTCGGTCGTCGATACCGACGCCGACATGGCCACGCAGTTCGAGAAGACGGTGGCGATGCCGGTGAAATACGACATGCTCTATGTCGGTCAGTGGCGGCAGAACCTGCTGCTGGCGGATCGCTACGGCGACGGGCGGCGCGTCTTCCTCGCCGGCGACGCGGTCCATCTCGTGATCCCGACCGGCGGGCTCGGCATGAACACGGGGGCCGGTGACGCCATCGACCTCTCCTGGAAGCTCGCTGCCGTGCTGCAGGGTTGGGGCGGCCCCAACCTGCTCCCCTCCTACGAGATCGAACGTCGCCAGGTCGGCGACCGCAACGTGCAGGCATCGCGCTTCGCCTCGCTCGGCCGGCGGAAATGGCGCGCCGCCTACCGGCCGGAGATCCGCGACCACACACCGGCCGGCGAGGAAGCGCGGCGGCATCTCGCGAGCATCGCTGACGTCGAGCAGCGCAAGACGAACGAGATGATCGGCGCCGAGCTCGGCTATCGCTACGCCGATTCCCCGCTGATCGCGCAGGAGGACGGCGAGGCTCCCGAGCACAACTTCATGGAGTATGTCCCCTCGACCTGGCCGGGCTGCCGGCTTCCCCATGTCTGGCTCGCGGACGGAACCGCGATGCAGGACCGGATCGGTTACGGCCACGGCTACACGCTCGTCCAGTTCGCAGCCGCCGGAGGCGAAGCCCTGGAAAAGGCTTTCGCCGCCGCGGGCGCTCCGTTCCGGACCCTCTCGCTCGACGATCCGCACGCGCGCGAGGTATATGGCTATGATTTCCTGCTTCTGCGACCCGACATGCACGTCGTCTGGAGGGGCAATCGGCCGCCGGAGGATCCGGAGCGGCTCGCCGCGATGGCGACCGGTCACTAGCCGATCTCGACCGTTCCTTCGAGCAACAAGGTTTCACTCTGACCCAAGGACAGGACAATGAAAAAACTCGATTATATGATTGAGGAACTCGTATCGGCCAATCGGATTCTCGCACGCGAAGGAATTGTCGATTCGTTCGGTCACATCAGCGTGCGCCACCCGGACAATCCGAAGCACTATCTCCTGTCGCGCGCCCGCGCGCCCGAGCGCATCGAGGCCGACGACATCATGGAGTTCACCCTCGAGGGTGAGCCGGTCGATGCACGCGGCCGCAAGCCGTATCTGGAACGGTTCATCCACGGCGCACTTTACGAAGCACGGCCCGACGTCAACTCGGTCGTGCACAATCACAGCCCAAGCGTCATTCCGTTCGGCGTCACCGGGCTGAAGATCAAGCCGCTCCTGCACATGTGCGCGTCGATCGGACACGAAGTGTCGACATGGGATTCACACACGAAGTTCGGCGATACCGAGCTTCTGGTGACCAGCATGGAGATGGGCCGTGACCTGGCGAAATTCGTCGGGCCCGGCCGCACTGCCTTGATGCGCGGACACGGGGCGGTGGTCGTCGGACAGACGATCCGGCAGGTCGTGTGGACGTCGATCTATCTCGAGCTCAACGCCAAGCTGCAGCGCGAGGCCATGGCGATGGGAACGATCAAGTTCCTCACCAAGGGTGAAGTCGACACCATCATCGGCCGGACGGGTCCGTACTCGTTCAATCGTGCGTGGGAAAACTGGTGCCGCCGCGCTGGCCGGGAGGTACAGCCGGATCTCGCCGAGTAAGCAGGGCGGCCTTCGGCCCGGCGCTCACGCGGACAGCGGGCGCCGGGTTCGACGTTACCGGCAAGAGGAAGGTCGCGCGCGGAACCGCGCGACGTCGCACACGTATTGAAAGGACGGGCGCACCGCTACACATGAACAGCAGGGGGACGAAGGTCTTGGCTGATGTCGCAGCCGAGACCGGTGTTTTGGTCCGGCATCACATCACCCCATGCCCGTCTTTCCGCCTCGTAAGTACCTGTCGTCCGGTCGCTCCTCGGCACTGGTGCTTGTCGCCGTCGCCCTTGCGGGCGCGCTGATCGGAATTGGGCTGCACGATCGCCGATGGCGCCTGCCGGCGGCCCTCCATGGCGGACCCTCGCAACTGCAGCAGGCCCAGCGCGCGTTCCGCATCGGCGACGATCCGTCGGCCCTCTCGCTGTTCACCAAGCTCGCGGACCAGAACAATCCGGCGGCGCAATACTGGCTGGGGCACATGACGGAGCTCGGCCTCGGTGTCGAGCGCAATCCGGCCAAGGCGGTCGAGCTCTACAAGAAGGCCGCGTCGCAAAATTTCGTCGAGGCCGAGCTCCATCTCGGCGAGCTTTATCTGCACGGCGACGTCGTGCCGC
>CAYVBN010000511.1:0-2194 GCA_964449645.1 uncultured Hyphomicrobiales bacterium | reverse complement strand
TGTCGTCGATCGCCGCAGCGTCGAACGCGGCGCGATCGATCGGATCGCCGCCGACCTCGACCGCATAAGCGCGGATCGAGACTTCCGGGATCACCAGCCGCGCCACCGCCCCCGCCGCCACGCGCGAGGCGGTTTCGCGCGCCGAGCTGCGGCCGCCGCCGCGCCAGTCGCGAAAGCCGTATTTGGCGTCATAGGTGTAGTCGGCGTGGCCCGGCCGGTACTTGTCCTTGATGTCCGAATAATCCTTCGTGCGCTGGTCGACGTTCTCGATGACGATCGCGATCGGCGTGCCGGTCGTCACCTGCTGCCCGCTCGCGTCGTCGACGAACACGCCCGATAGGATCTTGGCCGTGTCCGGTTCCTGCCGCTGCGTGGTGAAGCGCGACTGGCCGGGCCGGCGGCGGTCGAGATCGCGCTGGATGTCGGCGGCCGAGAGCGGGATTCGCGGCGGGCAGCCGTCGATCACGCAGCCGATCGCGGGCCCGTGGCTCTCGCCGAAGGTCGTCACCCGAAAGAGATGGCCGAACGTGTTGTAGGACATGAGGTGCGGAGCCCGTGCTGCCGGTGTTGGTATCGCGGGCGCCGATGCCGGTCAAATAAGCCGCATCCGAGGCTCCGGGCGCCGGGCGGCCTCGTTAATCCTTCCCGACCACGATGTCGGGCGCGTCCGGATGCTTCATGCCCACGATGTGGTATCCGGCGTCGACATGGTGAATCTCGCCGGTCACCCCGCGCGCCATGTCGGAGAGCAGATAGACGGCGGTGTCGCCGACCTCCTCGGTGGTGACCGTCCGGCGCAGCGGCGCGTTGTGCTCGTTCCATTTGAGGATGTAGCGGAAATCGCCGATCCCCGAGGCCGCCAGCGTCTTGATCGGGCCGGCCGAAATGGCGTTGACGCGGATGTTGCGCGCGCCGAGATCGGCGGCGAGGTAGCGCACGGAGGCCTCGAGCCCGGCCTTCGCCACCCCCATGACGTTATAGTGCGGCATCCACTTCTCGGCGCCGTAATAGGTGAGCGTCAGCATCGCGCCGCCATTCTGCATCAGCTTCTCGGCGCGCTGCGCCAGCGCCGTGAACGAATAGCAGCTGATGAGCATCGTCTTGGTGAAATTGTCCTGCGTCGTGTCGATGTAGCGGCCGTCGAGCTGGTCCTTGTCGGAAAAGGCGATGGCGTGGACCAGGAAGTCGAGCCCGCCCCAGGCGTCGCGCAGCGCCGAGAAAACGGCATCGATGGTCGCCGGCTCGCCCACGTCGCAATGCCCGAGCACGAGCCCGCCCACCTCCTCGGCCAGGGGCTCGACCCGCTTCTTCAGCGCATCGCCCTGATAGGTGAACGCGAGCTCCGCACCCTGCGCGCGCGCCGCCTTGGCGATCCCCCAGGCGATCGAACGGTTGTTCGCCACCCCCATAATCAGGCCGCGCTTTCCGCGCAGAAGTCCTGACATGTCCGGCATGGATGCTCCCCGTTCGACCGGTCCCGCCCCGGCGGCCCCGTATCGCATAGGGCCCCCGGCCCTTCAAGGCGGCGCTGCCGGCCGCGTGCAACGGCGTTAACCAGCGCGCCCGATCGGGGAATAGCAGGTAGGCCATGGTGTTATCATGATCGAAGTCGCGTCGGCCGCATTCGCGGCGGGAGCCCGCGTCGAAAGCGGCCATCACGGGCCGCGCAGGACCGGCTCGCGCGGCGACATCCGATGCGTTGCGGCGGGCGCGTGCACAAGAGCGCGATCCGCGAAAGTGGGAACCGGTTTTGCGCAAGATTGCGCTCTAACTTGATGAACTTGCGCATGATCTTTCGGCGAACCGCTCGCACTTCGCCGGATCATGCGCAAGGATCGCAGGAGATCGGCTTGGGCGGATTCAAGCAGGACATCGAGGCGGCCATACCGGCCCTGCGGCGCTATGCTCGCGCGCTGACGAGGGACGCGGAGATCGCCGACGATCTCGTGCAGGACACGCTCGTGCGGGCGCTGCGCTCCGAGCACCTGTTCCACGGCGGAGACGTGCGAAGCTGGCTGTACACGATTCTGACCAATCTCAACCGCAATCGTCTGCGCTCACTGGCGCGGCGCCCGATCGTGTCGAGCATCGGCGAGGACGACGCGCCCGATATGGCGGGACCGGAAGCCGGCAGCCGCGATATCGAGCGGGCGCTGGCGCAGCTCGTCGAGGAGCAGCGCGCCGCATTGCTTCT
>CAYVBN010000510.1:0-10742 GCA_964449645.1 uncultured Hyphomicrobiales bacterium | reverse complement strand
CGAGCGCTGCGAAAATACGGACCGCCCGTGTATGTCCGCCACGAGATCGTGCACAACAAGCACGTGGTGGACAGCCTGCGTGCCAAGGGCGCGCATTTCGTGGAAGATCTTTCGGAGATCCCGGCGGGCGCCATCACGATCTTCAGCGCCCACGGGGTCCCGAAAAGCGTCGAAGAGGAAGCGGCCGCCCGCAAGCTGCCGGCGCTCAACGCGACCTGCCCGCTCGTCACCAAGGTTCACCGCCAGGGGAACCGCTACGTGGCTCAGGGCCGCACGCTCATCCTGATCGGCCACGCCGGCCATCCCGAGGTCGAGGGGACGCTGGGGCAGATTTCCGGCCCGGTGATCCTCGTGCAGAACGAAGCCGACGTCGAGGCGCTCGATCTGGCGCCGGACAGCCCGGTCGCCTATGTGACCCAGACGACCCTGAGCGTCGACGACACCCAGGGCATCATTTCGGCGCTTCAGCGCCGATTCGCCGATATCGTCGGCCCCGAGACGCGGGATATCTGCTATGCAACCCAGAATCGGCAGTCGGCGGTCCGCGAATTGAGTAGACTTGTGGACGTCATTCTGGTTGTAGGAGCGAGCAACAGTTCCAATTCCAATCGGCTGCGGGAGATCGGGAGCGAGGCCGGCGTGCCCAGCTATCTGATCGCCGACGGCAGCGAATTGGACCCGGAATGGGTGCGCGACGTCGAGACGGTGGGGATCACCGCGGGCGCGTCCGCCCCGGAAGTGCTGGTCGAGGAGGTCATCGATACGTTGCGCCGCCTCGGACCGGTCGATGTCTCGGTTTTGCCCGGGCTCGAGGAGAAGATCGAGTTCCGATTGCCGACCGAATTGGCCGGCGTCGCCGTTTATTGAAACCTGATGGAAAGCATACGGGAATGGCCATTCCGTTTTTCAAGGAAATCCGTATCGGCGCCTATCTGCTTCGCCAGAGGCTGCAGGGGCGCAAGCGGTACCCGCTCGTTCTCATGCTCGAGCCGTTGTTCCGCTGCAATCTGGCGTGTGCCGGATGCGGCAAGATCGATTATCCGGATCCGATCCTCAACCGACGCCTGTCGGTCCAGGAATGCCTCGACGCGGTCGACGAGTGCGGCGCCCCGATGGTCGCCATTCCGGGCGGCGAGCCGCTGATCCACAAGGAGATCGATCAGATCGTCAAGGGCATCGTGGCGCGCAAGAAGTTCGTGTCGCTGTGCACCAACGCGCTGCTGCTCGAGAAGAAGCTGCATCTGTTCGAGCCCTCTCCCTATCTGTTCTTCTCCGTGCACCTCGACGGCTTGCGCGAACATCATGACAAATCGGTTTCGCAAGCGGGCGTGTTCGACCGCGCCGTCTCGGCCATCAAGGCGGCGAAGGCGCGGGGCTTCGCGGTCAACGTGAACGCGACGATCTTCGACGGGCACGCCGCCGAGGACATCGCGAAGTTTCTCGACTTCACGCGCGAACTGGGCGTCGGCGTCTCGATTTCGCCCGGCTACGCTTATGAGCGCGCGCCCGACCAGGAGCATTTCCTGAGCCGGCGGAAGACCAAGGAGCTCTTCCGCCGCGTCTTCGCGCTGGGCAAGGGCAAGGACTGGAAGCTGATGCACTCCGGCATGTTCCTCGACTTCCTGGCCGGCAACCAGGAGTTTCACTGCACGCCCTGGGGCATGCCGACCCGCAACATCTTCGGCTGGCAGCGGCCCTGCTATCTGCTCGGCGAAGGCTATGCGAAGTCGTTCAAGGAGCTCATGGAAACGACCGACTGGGACGCGTACGGCACCGGTCGCTACGAGAAGTGCGCCAACTGCATGGCGCATTGCGGATACGAGCCGACGGCCGCCGCGGCGACGCTCGCACATCCGCTCCAGGCGCTGGCCATCAATTTGCGCGGGGTGAAAACCGAAGGACCGATGGCGCCCGAAATCCCGCTCGACCAGCAGCGCCCGGCCGAATACGTCTTCTCGCAGCAAGTCGAACGCAAGCTCTCGGAAATCCGCGCCGACGAACGGCAGGCCAAGGAGCTACGCGCCGCCGGATGAGTCGACCGGCGGGCGGCGCATTTTTCCGGCGAGGTGGATTCCGGTCCGCCGGAAAAATGCGTCCAATATCAATCTGCAGCGCGATCCCGCGAGCTCACATGCCGAAGCGCACGGTGCGGTCGTTCGCGCTCCTGAGATTGCGATAGCGCGCCAGCGCCCAGAGCGGGAAGAACTTCCTGTAGCCGTGATAGCGAAGATAGAACACGCGCGGAAAGCCGGTTCCGCTGAACTCCTGCTCATCCCATAGTCCGTCCGCGCCCTGATTGCGCACCAGATACGCGATCCCGCGCTCGACCGCCGGGCTGTCGACCTCCCCGGCCGCCATCAGGGCGAGCACGGCCCAGGCCGTCTGTGAGGCCGTGCTCGGCGCCGGCTGATGGCCGTCGTAATCGAGGCGGTAGCTCTCGCCGCCCTCTCCCCAGCCGCCATCCGGGTTCTGGATCGCCGTAAGCCAGGCGACGGCCTTGCGGATCTCCGGCGACTGGCTGTCGACCCCGGCCGCGTTCAGCGCGCACAGAACCGACCACGTGCCGTAGATGTAGTTGACCCCCCAGCGCCCGTACCAACTCCCGTCGGGTCTCTGCGTCCGGCGCAGATAATCGAGGGCGCTCGCCAGCATCGGCCGGTCCTGCGGCTCGGGGCCAAGTTGGGCCAGCATCGACACGCAGCGCGCCGTCACGTCTTCGGTCGGCGGATCGAGCAACGCGCCGTGGTCGGCGAACGGGATGTTGTTGAGATACTCGTAGGTGTTATCGACGTCGAACGCCGCCCAGCCGCCGTTCCGGCTCTGCATGCCGGCGATCCATTCGCGTCCGCGGGCGATCGCCGCATCGTAGGCCGGGTGCGCCGCGCCCGCGCGGGCGCGATCGAGCGCCATGACCACGACCGCGGTGTCGTCGAGATCCGGATAGTGCGGGTTCGCGTACTGGAATGCCCAGCCGCCGGGCCGCAGCCCGGGACGACGGCAGGCCCAGTCGCCGACGGTCTCGAGTTCCTGTCGCGGAACGAGCCAGTCGAGTCCACGGCGCGCCTGCTCGGCCCCCTCGCCGCCCGTCTCCAGCAATGCGTGGCACGCGAGCGCCGTGTCCCAGACCGGCGACACGCACGGCTGGCAGTAGGCTTCGTCGTCCTTGACGACCAGCAGCTTCTCGATCGACGTGCGCGCGGCGACGACGTCCGGGTGGTCCTTCGGATAGCCGAGGACGTCGAACATCATCACGCTGTTCGCCATCGCCGGATAGATCGCGCCAAGGCCGTCTTCTCCGTTGAGCCGTTCGGTCACGAATGCGACCGCACGATCGATGGCGCGCCGCCGCAACCCCTTCGGGAACAGACCTTCTGCGACCCGCAGGATGACGTCGACCACCCGGAAGAAGGCGAACCACGACCATTTCTGGTGCGGCGCTTTGGGCGCCGGTCCCACCTGCGCGGGATCTTCCAGGAACAACTCGTCGATCGTCACGCCGAGCGGATTGCGCGCCCTCGGCTTGAGCGCCTGCAGGACCAGGAGGGGCACGAGGACCGTTCGCCCCCAATAAGAAATCTTGGTGAGATGAAACGGGAACCACTGCGGAAGCAGCATGATCTCGACCGGCATCACCGGAACGCTGCGCCACGGCAGGATCCCGAACAGCGCGAGGAGGATGCGCGTGAACACGTTCGAGTGCGACGCACCGCCCCGCGAGCGGATCGCTTCGCGCGCGCGGCGCATGTGATCCGCATCGACGGGCTCTCCGGTCATCTTGAGCGCGAAATACGCCTTCACGCTCGCGCTCATGTCGAACGCCCCGCCGTGGAACAGCGGCCATCCGCCATGCGCGCCCTGGATGCGGCGCAGATAGCGGACGATCTTGGCTTCCAGGGCAGCGTCGACCGGCTCGCCCAGATAGTGCCGCAGCAGGACGTATTCGGCCGGGATGGTGGCGTCGGCCTCGAGCTCGAAGACCCAATGCCCGTCCGGCTGCTGCAATCCGATCAGCGCCTCGGTGGCAGACCGGATCGGTTGCTCGAGCGTGCCGACGTTGATCGCCTCGCTGCCGGAGGTTTTCTGGTCGAAGGATGATCCGCGCATCAATTCACCATTCATATTGCCGAAGCGAGGCGCGCCGCCCGGTAGCCCGAGCGGACCGCACCCTCGATGGTTGCCGGCAGGCCGGTGTCGGTCCAATCGCCGGCGAGAAACATATTCTTCCATCGCGTCTCCGCCGCCGGGCGCAGGGCGTCCTGGGCGGGCGATGCCGCGAAGGTCGCGCGCCGCTCGCGCACGATCTGCCACGGCGGAAGCTCCGAAGAGAGGCCGGCGACGCGCGAGACCTCGTCCCAGATGGTGCGCGCGAGCTGTTCGCGCGGGACCTGCAGCAGGTGATCGGCGGCGCTCACGGTCACCGACAAGCGCCCGGGGAACGCGAACAGCCATTCCGTGGTCGCGTTCAGCACGCCGATGATCGGCGGCTGGCCGGGCGGCGGCGCGATGCGGAAATGCGCGTTGACGATGGCGCGGAACTCCGTCGGGACCCGTAGACCGGGAACGAGCGCGGCAGCGACGACCGGCGGCACCGCCAGGATAACGGAATCCCCGGTGCCGAGCGGCCGCGTGTCGTCACCGAAGTTGAGCGACGCGGCACGCCCGTCAGCGAATGCGACCGCATGCAGCCGGTGACCCAGACGGACCACGGCCCCTTCCGCACGAAGGAAGGCAATGGCCGGCTCGATCAGCGCGTCGCCCAGTCCGTCACGCGCAATGAGCGGCCGGCACGCCCGTCCTCCCGCCGCCAGCGTGGCGCGCACGACCGCCGACGCGAGCTTGGCCGAGCCCTCGGGCGGCGCGATGTTGAGCGCGGCGCGCAGAAACGGCTCGAGCAAACGGTCGTAAAGCGGGCCTTTGCACGAGAGAAACTGGCCGAGCGGAACGTCAGCGCGAACCCAGAGCAGCTTCGCCAGCCGCAGGTATTCGCTCACGCGGGTCCCGGGCACGCGCCGCTGCGGATCGGCGGCCCACCAGGGAATGCGGCCTTCGTCGAGCCGAAGCGTCCAACGCTTGTCCGTGGCGAGGTCCACGAAGTCGTACTCGGCCTTGGCGGGGCCGATCAGGCGCGCGCGCGAGCCGATCGTCTCGGCGTAGTCGAGCGCCGTATGATTGCCGGACAGCAGCAGATGATTGCCGTTGTCGATCGTCATGCCGATGACCGAATCCGCATAGGAGCGGCAGCGGCCCCCGGCGATGTTCGCCGCCTCGTGCACCTCGACGGCCCGCCCGGCCGCGGCAAGCCGAACCGCGGCGGAGAGGCCGGCAAGGCCGGCTCCGATGACGTGGACGACTGCGGGCATCAGACCAGCCCGTACCTCAGCACGATCCCGACGATCCGCCATTTGCCGATGTGGACCGGGTCACGCGGCGGCAGCCACCCGCGCCGGACGGACCCTTCGAGGATCGAACGATAGACCTCGCCCATGATGCGCGGCGCGCGAACGGCCCGGCGCGGCGCGGTGGCCATGAGCTGATCGGCCGCCTGAAAGTGCTCGCGGGCCATGCGCACCAGCGCCTCGCAGGCGATCGCGATTTGCGGATGGCGAAGAACCGCATGCGGATCGGTGCCGTCGATGCCGGCCGCGCGAAGCGCGGCGCGCGGGAGATAGAGGCGGCCCAGGTCGGCGTCCGTGTCGAGGTCGCCCAGGAGGTTGGTCGTCTGCAGCGCGCGGCCGAGATGATGAGCAAGCCGAACCCCGGCCTTCGGTTCCATGCCGAAGACGCGCACCGAGAGACGCCCGACGGCGCTTGCCACCCGATCGCAGTAGAGATCGAGTGTGGCCGAATCCGGAGCGCGGATGTCTTCACGCACGTCCATTTCCATGCCGTCGATGACGGCAAGAAAGTCGTCGCGGGCGAGGTCGAAATCGCGGACGGCGCGCGCAAGCCCCTGCGTGTCGGGCTCCGGGCGCCCGGCGAAGATCGCGTCGATGCGGCGCCGCCAGTCCTCGAGCTCGGCAAGCCGCGGCGCGCGCGGGCCTTCGGAATCGGCGATATCGTCGACCTTGCGGCAGAAGCTGTAGATCTCGAACATGGCGTCGCGCTGCGGCCGCGGCAGGATGCGCATTGCCGTATAGAACGAGCTGCCGGACGCGCGTTCGGCGGAGGACGACGTATCAGCGGCCATTCTTCTGCTCGCGTGCGACGCCGTTGCCCGAAAGGCGGCGGTCCGGTGCCATTCGGCCGAGCAGGCTCGACACGACGCCGCTCAGCCCCGCAAGTGCGAACTCGGCCTTGTTCAGATGGACGCGCTCGCTCAACGGATCGCGCTCGTCCAGAAAATCGAGCAGCCGCCGCGCCGCCGACTGGATCACCGAGATCTCCATCGCCAGACGGAAATCCCGGGTGCGCCCCGCAAGCGAGGAACTCTCCGCGAGCAAGGCGCGTGTGCGCCGTGCGAGGCCGCGAAGACATGCGAGCAGCGCGGGCGAAGCGCGCTCGCGCCCCAGGTCCTCGACGGCGGCGCCTGCCGACGCAAGCGCGTCGAGCGGGACGTAGACGCGATCGAGATTGCGATAATCGGCCGCGCAATCCTGCAGGTGGTTGATGATCTGCAGCGCGGCGCAGAGCGGATCCGAGGCGGACCAGGTCGATCGGTCCTCGCCGTGCACGTCGAGAACGAAGCGTCCGACCGGCATGGCCGAATAGCGACAATAGTTCAGCAAGTCGTCCCAGTCCCGGTAGCGCAGCTTGTCCACGTCCATGCGGAACGCCTGCAGCAGGTCGCGCGCGTGCTGGGGCGACAAGCTCTGCTCGCGCAGGGCGGCCTGCAGCGTGACGGCCTCGGCGATTCCGTCGCCGTCGCCCAGCAGTCCGGCCTCCATCCGGTCGAGCAGATGGAGTTTCTCGGCCGGGCTCAACGTCGAATGATCGGCGATGTCGTCGGCCGTCCGCACGAAATTGTAGAACGCCAGAATGGCCGCGCGATGCCGCGGACGCACGAACCGCGACGCGACGGGAAAGTTCTCGTCGCGGTGCGATTTCCCCGAGCGCCAGTCCGCAGGCTCGATCGTCATGGCCCCGCCGCCTGCACGCGCCCCTTCCACATCCCGCCCCGCCCGCGGGTGAACTGGAGCGCCGACTCGAGCGTGAATATCAGATAGGACAAGCCGATGGCGGGCAGCGCCAGCCCCCACAATGGCGAGAGCCGGTAGAAGCGCAGGGTCGGCTGAAACAAGGCGGCCATGAGAAGCCACGACACGATCCCGAGAACACGGGCGGATCCGTCGGCGAAAACCGCGAGCAGCGGCGGCGCCACATAGGTCAAAGCCATGCCCGCCGCCGTCCCGACGAGCGCGAGCGGCGAATAATTCAATTGCGCATAGGCCGAACGCGAAATCATCGAACCGATTTCCCTCAACGTCGGATACGGTCGAACACTTCGCACCCGATCGGTCAAGCCCAGCCAGATCGGTCCACGTGCCTTGAGCGCCCGCGCGAGCGCGCAATCGTCGATCAGCGCGCTGCGCACCGCATCGATGCCGCCGGCTTGCGCAAGCGCATCCGCACGCACGAGCATGCAGCCGCCCGCCCCGGCCGCTGTCCGGCGACCCGGGCGATTGACCCAGGAAAACGGATAGAGCATCTGAAAGAAGAAGATGAAGGCGGGCACGTGACTGCGCTCCGCGAAGCTCTCGCAGCGCAGCTTGGCCATGAGCGAGGTCAGCACCAGACCACCGGCCTCGGCCCGGGCGACCAATCGGGTCAGGGCGTCGGGCGCATGCACGATGTCGGCGTCGGTCAGCAGCAGGTAGCGAGGCGGTTCACTGCTCCCGAGCGCCGCCGCAACGCCCTGCTTGACCGCCCAGAGCTTACCGGTCCAGCCGGGCGCCAGCGGGCACCCTCTTACCAGCCGCAGTCGGGATGCCACCCCGAGCCGGGCGGCGGTCTGCCGGGCGATCTCGGCCGTGCCGTCCGAGCTGTTGTCGTCGACCAGGATCAGCTCCCAGTCGCCCGCGTAGTCCTGCCGCAGCAGGGATTCGACGCTCTGCGCGATGGTTCCGGCCTCGTCGCGGGCCGGCACCACGATGGCGACGCGCGGCCAGACGGCCGGCGCCCCCTCGGTCCCGTCGTCGCGCTCCGTCGCGAGCCAGAATCGGCCACGTCCGACCGCGAGATAGAGCCAGACAACGAGGGTGGCCCAGCCGGCGATATCGGCCATAATGGCCAGGTTCATGCGAAAAGCCCTGTTAAGTCGCCGATCACGGTTCCGATGACGCCACAGCGGTTTAAGTACTAAATGCACGTTCGGGCGTGAAGTTCGAATGCATTGCCCGGCACCGGCCGGTTAACCTGAAGGGAACGTCCCCGAATGAGCATCCACACAGCATCGCCGATGGAAATTTCGATGAAAGACAATTCGAACGCGGCGGCTCAATTCCAGGATCAATTGATCCGGATCGCCGAAGAAACGGAATCTCTGCTCGATCGTCTTCTGAATCTCGGTCCGGATGCACCGCAGCGGCTGGTGGACGCCATGCGATACGCCACGCTCGGCGGCGGCAAGCGCTTCCGGCCCTTCCTGGTCGTGGCGTCGGCCGCCCTGTTCGGCGTCGCGCGGTCCCAGGCGCTGATGGCGGCGGCCGCGCTCGAATGCGTGCACTGCTATTCGCTCGTCCACGACGATCTGCCGGCCATGGACAACGACGACCTGCGGCGCGGCCGGCCGACGGCGCACAAGGCCTTCGATGAGGCGACCGCCATCCTGGTGGGCGACAGCCTCCTCACCTACGCATTCGACCTGCTCGCGCGCCCAGAGGTCCATCCGAGCCCGGCGGTGCGGATCGAGCTCGTCTCGGCGCTCGCCCGCGCATCCGGCGTCCTCGGTATGGCCGGCGGTCAGATGCTCGATCTCATCGCCGAGGGACGCTTCGGCGATGCCCCGCCGACGCTCGACCTGCGCGACATTCAGAAACTGCAGGCGATGAAGACCGGCGCACTGCTGCGGTTCGCATGCAGCGCCGGGGCGATTCTCGGCGAGGCGCCGGCGGCGCAGCGCGCATCGCTCGAACGCTATGGCGCCGCGGTCGGCGAGGCGTTTCAGATCGCCGACGACCTCCTGGACCTCGAGGGCGACCCGAGCGTCGTCGGCAAGGCCACCCACAAGGACGCAGCGGCGAACAAGGGGACCTTCGTGGCGGTGCTGGGCGCGGATGCCGCGCGCCAGCGCCTCGCCAAACTGGTGGCCGAGGCCGAATCCGCGCTCGCCGGCTTCGGCGAGGATGCGGGGATTCTGCGCGCCGCCGCCCATTTCGTCGCCGAACGCCGGTCGTAGGCCGTAACCCATCTCTTCCGGTTCTGCGTCCGTCCGCTGCTACGTGACGCTACGTCCCCCGGCTGCCGATGATCGTTCGGCCTCGCCGCCAATACGCACGCGGACGGTCGACATTCACCCTGCCGCGTCTGTGATATCCTGCCGCCCGTCACGAACCGAATTCTGCGATTCGAAGGAGCAATCGTGTGAAAGCGATCGTGATGCGGCAGTTCGGGCCGCCGGAGGTGCTGCGCTATGAGGAGGTTCCGGACCCTCGCCCACGCAGCGGCGAGATCCGGGTGCGCGTGCAAGCCGCCACGGTGAACCGAATCCTTGATGTCGCCTTGCGGACCGGCAGAGAAGGCCACCGCGGCGCCGTGCTTCCGCTGATCCCGGGCGTGGATTGCGCCGGGACCGTGGATGCGGTCGGCCACGGCGTGACGCGTTGGCGGATCGGCGATCGCGTCGCCGCAGCCGGCGTCATGCCGCTCGAACCCTGCGCGGAAGACGGGATCGGCTATCGCGGCCCGACCGGCATGCTGGGAATCAAGCGGCCGGGCGGATTCGCCGAGATGGTGGTGCTCCCGGCCTGCGCGGCGATCGAGATTCCGCCGCAACTCGGATTTCACGATGCGGCCGTCATCATGCGCCACGCCCCGACCGCGTGGAACCTGCTGGTCAACTCCGCGCAGCTCACGGCCGGAGAAACCGTTCTGATCATGGGCGCCGGCGGCAATCTCGGACTGAGCGGAATCCAGATCGCCAAGAACGTGATCGGCGCCAAGGTGATCGCAGCCGCCGGATCGGACGAGCGCGTCGCCCTTGGATTGCGCGCGGGCGCGGACGCGGGCGTCAACTACAACACGCACGACATCTACAAGAAGGTCATGCGCATCACGGGCGAGAGAGGCGTCGACGTGCTCTATGACAATGTCGCCAATCCGGCCGTGTTGCCGCTCGCGTTCAAGGCGCTCGGACGCGGCGGACGGCTGGTGACCGCGGGCGCCCATGCGGGCCCGGAGGTGACCATCGACTTCGCGCATCTCTATCGCAACAAGATCACCATCAAGGGCGCCCCGGGCTATCATCCGCCGGACCGCGTCAAATGTTTCACTGTGGCCGCGTCCGGCAAGATCAGGGCCCATATCGAACGGCTCATGCCGCTGTCGCTCGCAGCGCAGGCGCATCGGCTCGTCGAGTCCGGCGAGATCCACGGCAAGGTCGTGCTCGACCCGACATTGGACCGCTCCGGCACGTGATCGTCGAGACTCGCCCGCAATGCGGGTTTTCAAGCCCTGAGGCGGCCAATAAGATCACGCGCACGCAGGACGGCCGACGACGGCGCGCCCTCGACATTCGCGAAAGGTCCGGCGGACATGATGGGATCGCGCGGCAAAGGCCCGGCCCGGCAACATGCACAAGCGGGTTT
>CAYVBN010000509.1:0-1592 GCA_964449645.1 uncultured Hyphomicrobiales bacterium | reverse complement strand
CGGGCGGAAATTCAGGAACAGGAGCGAGGCGAACAGATAACAGAGCGCAATTCGCTGCAGCACTCCGACCCAGCGGATGTCGGACCAGTGGTCACCGACGCCGTCGTAGTAAATCAAGCCGAGCACGTACAGCAGCAGGGCGCGCCGCAGCACCCGCGCATGGGCGGCGCCCACTCCCTCGCGCGCGACCAGGCGCGTGAGGGAGAGCACGATGGACACGCCGGTGACGAAGATGAACAGCGGGAAGATGAAATCATAGAAGCGGAAGCCTTCCCAATCGACATGCGTGAACTGGAGCGCCAGGGCGGCCCCGAACGATTCCAGAAACGCTCCCTTGCCGGACATCATGTCGCCGAACGACCGCACGAGACCGTCGCCGCCGACGAGCCAGAACATGCTGAAGCCGCGCAGGGCATCCACCGAGCCGATGCGCGTGGACGCCGCAGCGGGCAATGCCGCGATCGAACCCGCGTGGGATGAGACGCGTGCGGACTCACCGGCCGACGTACGGGCGTAGACTTCGCGTGCCGGTTCCGCCATGTGCGCAACGCCCGGTTGGAGACGCACCGAAGTAGATAAAACCTGGCGAGCCGTCGTTGTCCTCGACCGAGGTCAAGAGCCGGGCATGAGCGCCGTCATGACGTGTCGTGTCCAGCAATGCTCTCTCACTTCCCGCTCACGTCTTGGATGCCGGCGCGGATCGCATAGGCTGCGCTCGGATGAGCCGCAGCCGCAAACGCGGCATCGCATCGGCCGGTTCCTTCCTCGACGCGGAAGTAGCTTCGGCCCACGTAGTTTTGATCGTAGCGATGCCAGGCCGTGCTGTGATCGAAGGCCGACACCGCCGCCACCGTGACGGCGAAGACCGAGCTCTCCATGTCGCGTGCGCGGGCGTCGAGGTTCTCCGGAAGGTGGGAACTTGCATACTCCACATAATGGAGGCGGCGCGCGCAGGTCAGGTCCTTCGCGGCGTCCAGCGCCGCACGTGCGGTGAGGATGTGGTCGGAATGGTCGCCGGGATTTCGCACGGGATCGAGCTCGGCCACGTTCAACTGGACCGCAGGCGCGCGTCCACGCTCCAGGTCCAGGACTGCGCGCAAGGTCGAGACCAGATCGCTCCAGCCGCCGTAGACGGTCGAGCTGTCGATGGCGGCGAGCGTGCGGATCTGTCCGTCCGCCAGCCGCTTCAAGGACTGGAAGCCCGTCGAGGGATAACCGGCTCCCGTGCCGTTCCCGTCCGGAACCCGGAAGTAGTACGCGACGGCATTGCGATAGCTCACCCGGTGCAGGCGGTGCCCTTTGACCTCCACGTCCTCGACGCTTTCCTCCGCCGGAGGCTGATAGTCCGAATTGGCCATGAAGCGGATCGCAGCGTCCGCGCCGTTCTCTCGCGCCAGATAGAAGGGGTGCTTGCGACCTCCGGTGCCGGTTCCCAGGCCGTCGTCGCCGGCGGTCATGTGGATGAAGACGGTCTTCGTGTTGGCGTTGCTGACGTCCTCGAATGCCGAGGGGTTCATGAAGAGCTGCCAATCGTCTTCATGCGCGGCGAAGTAGAACGAGACCCTGTCGAATGATCGGCCGGTGTCGGCCAG
>CAYVBN010000508.1:0-3183 GCA_964449645.1 uncultured Hyphomicrobiales bacterium | reverse complement strand
GTCCTGATCGACGCGCGCGCCGGCAAGGACAAGGTGGCGGAACAGATCTGGAGCGTGACGGTCGATCGGCTCCGCCCGAGCGCCAGCCGAACCGAATTGGCGGGCGCCGGCTCGTGAGCAAAGCCGACGACGACACGCCCGAGCCGCCGCACCCACGCGAGACGACGGTTCTTGTTGGCCACCAGGAGGCGGAACAGGCGCTGCTCGACGCCTACAAGGGCGGACGCATCGCGCACGCCTGGCTGATCGGCGGCCCCAAAGGCATCGGCAAGGCGACGCTCGCCTACCGCATGGCGCGCTTCGTGCTCGCGCATCCCGATCCGGCCGCGTCCGCGGTCCAGTCGGCGACGTCGCTCGAGGTCGCGCCCGATCAGCCGGCGGCGCGCCGCATGGCGGCCCGCGCCCACAGCGACCTGCTCGTGCTCGAACGCTCCGTAAGCGACAGCGGCCAGTTGCGCAGCATGATCACCGTCGACGAGGTGCGGCGGACGGTCGGCTTCTTCGGCTCCACCGCCGGAGAGGGAGGCTGGCGCGTGTGCGTCGTCGACAGCGCTGACGAACTGAAATATCCGGAAGGCTCGAATGCGCTACTCAAGGTGTTGGAAGAGCCTCCGCCCCGCTCGCTGTTTCTGATCGTCAGCCACGCGCCGGGCCGGCTCCTGCCGACCATCCGCTCGCGCTGCCGGCGCCTGTCGCTGCGCTCGCTGTCGGAGGCCGAGATCGTGCAGGCCGCGGCTGCGGCGTCGGGCACCGAGCCGGCGGACGCCACGCTCCCGGCAGCCGCGGCGGCCGCCGACGGCAGCGTCGCCCGGGCCATCGCGCTCGCCGGCGGGCCGCTTCTGGCGGTGCGCCGGCGCGTGGCCGAAATGCTCGAACGGCTGCCGGCGACCGACCCACGGGCGATCCACGCGCTCGGCGACGCCCTCGATCGCGCCGGGGAGGGGGCGTTCGAAACGTTCGTCGATGCCGTGCGCGACTGGCTCTCGGCCCAACTCCGCACCGAGCCCGAGCGCGGTCGCCTTGCGCGGGTGGCGGAGGTATGGGACAAACTCAACCGCGCCGCCCGTGAGGTCGAGACCTACAATCTCGAACGCAAGCCGATGGTCTTCGCCGTTTTCGGCGACCTCGCCGAAACGGCGCGCCGGTGATCTCCACCACGGCCGACAGCTAATCCCGATGACGACCAAACCGCGTTACTACATCACCACTGCTATTGCCTATCCGAACGGCGTTCCGCACATCGGCCACGCCTACGAGGCGATCGCCACCGACGCGATCGCCCGCTTCATGCGGCTCGACGGTTACGACGTCTATTTTCTGACGGGGACCGACGAGCACGGCATCAAGATGCTCCAGACGGCCACCAAGGAAGGGCTCACGCCGCGCGAGCTGATCGCCCGCAACGTGCCGCGCTTCCAGGCCATGGTCGAGATGCTGAACTGCTCCAACGACGACTTCATCCGCACGACGGAGGAGCGTCATCATCGCTCCTCAGCGGCCATCTGGGAGCGCATGGAGAAGGCCGGCGACATTTATCTGTCGAAGTATTCAGGCTGGTACTCGGTGCGCGACGAAGCGTTCTACGACGAGGACGAGACGACGGTCGGCGAGGACGGCGTGCGGCGCGGTCCCATGGGAACGCCGGTCGAGTGGGTCGAGGAGGAGAGCTATTTCTTCCGTCTCTCCGCCTATCAGGACAAGCTGCTCGATCTCTACGCGCGGCAGCCGGATTTCGTTCTCCCCGAAGCGCGGCTCAACGAAGTCGCGAGCTTCGTGCGCGGCGGGCTGCAGGATCTGTCGATCTCCCGCACGACCTTCGAATGGGGCATTCCGGTTCCGGGCAACGACAAGCACATCATGTATGTGTGGGTCGATGCGCTGACCAACTACATCACGGCGGTCGGCTTCCCGGACGTGGACAGCCCGAAGTTCAAACGCTACTGGCCGGCCAACCTGCACGTCATCGGCAAGGATATCGTGCGCTTTCACGCGGTCTACTGGCCCGCCTTCCTGATGTCGGCCGGCATCGAGCTGCCGCGGCGCATCTTCTCGCACGGGTTTCTGTTCAATCGCGGGGAGAAGATGTCGAAGTCGGTCGGCAACGTGATCGATCCGTTCGCGCTCGCCGAAGCCTACGGGGTCGATCAACTGCGCTATTTCTTTCTGCGCGAGGTGCCGTTCGGACAGGACGGCAACTACAGCCACGACGCCATCGTGGCGCGCATCAATGCCGACCTCGCCAATGATCTCGGCAATCTGGCGCAACGCTCGCTCACCATGGTGGCGCGCGGTTTCGCCGGACGGCTGCCGGAGCCGGGCGAGTTCACGGCTGCCGATACGGCCTTGCTGGCCGAAGCCGACGCACTGATCGGCAAGGCGCGCGAGGCGATGAAGACGCAGCAATTGCACCAGGTGCTCAATGCCGTCTGGGCGGTCGTCGCCGAGGCCAACCGCTATTTCGCCGGCGAGGCGCCGTGGGCGCTCGCCAAGACCGATCCGCGCCGGCAAGGGACGGTGCTCTACGTCACGGCGGAGGTGATCCGCCGTGTCGCCATCCTGGCGCAACCGTTCATGCCCGACTCCGCCGGCAAGCTGCTCGATCTCGTCGGCGTGCCGGCGGGCGAGCGCGACTTCGCCATGCTGGAAACGGGGCGCCGCATCGCAGCCGGCGTGCAACTGCCGGCTCCGCAGCCGGTGTTCCCGCGTTACGTCGATCCCGGAACGGCCGCGTGATGCTGGTCGACAGCCACTGTCATCTCGATTTCCCCGATTTCGCGGACGAACTCGATGCGATCGTCGATCGTGCCGTGCAGGCCGGCGTCGGCCGTATCGTCAGCATTTCGACGCGCGTGCGGCGGCATGACGAGATTCGGGCGATCACCGAGCGCTTTCCACAGGTCTATTGCTCGATCGGCACGCATCCGCACAACGCGCACGAGGAGCTCGACATAACCCGCGATGATCTCGTGAAATATGCGGAACATCCCAAGGTGGTGGCGATCGGCGAGGCGGGGCTCGACTATCATTACGACCTGAGCCCGCGCAGCGCCCAGGAACAGAGCTTTCGCATCCACATCGCGGCCGCGCGTGAAACCGGCCTGCCGCTCGTCATTCATTCGCGCGACGCCGATGCCGACATGGCGCATATTTTGGAGGAAGAGACGGGGAAGGGCGCCTTCCCGG
>CAYVBN010000507.1:0-3482 GCA_964449645.1 uncultured Hyphomicrobiales bacterium | reverse complement strand
CCGCACATCGGCGGCAGCGTCGGGGCGGCGCTGGCCGCGCGCTGCTTCGATCTCGGCTGGATCGCGCGCACGCGCGACAGTCGTGCGGTGGCGGTCACGCCCGCCGGGCGCGCGGGGTTCGCGGAGGCGTTCGGCTTCACGCCCTGACCCGTTGCGGCCGCCCGGCGACCGCCGCCACGGACCCGCGCGCCCCGCGCTTTTTGCAGGCAGTTCATGCGGTTCGTGCGCAGGCCGGCGATTGCGTATGGGCGGCCGCTATGGGACAGCTCTGCGCCCATGGATTCCGCATCGCCGCCGAGTACCGCCACCTCGCTGTCCGTCTTCGCCGACGGCTATCGCACGGCGCTGAAATCCGTTTACGTGTACGTCCTGTTCGGGACCTATGTGGGCTTCGGCGCCCTCGCGCACGACCTCGGGTTCAACGTCATCTGGGCGGCGTGTTCGACGGCCCTGGTGTGGGCCGGGCCGGCCCAGGTCATCATCGTCTCATCGCTCGGGACGGGCTCGACCCTCATCCAGGCGGCGATCGCGGTCGGCCTGAGCGGCATGCGGCTGTTGCCGATGGTGGTGGCGCTGCTGCCCCTTATCAAGACACCGAGCACGCGCTTCCGCCATCTCCTGCTGCCGTCGCACTTCACCGCCGTGAGCATGTGGGTCGAAGCGTTGCGGCTCGTGCCCGGATTGCCGCGCGAGCGCCGCATCGCCTTCTGCAACGGTCTCGGGGCCGGGCTCATGACGCCGGCGGTATTTGCCACCTTCGTCGGCTATTTCCTCGCCGCTCAGCTTCCGCCCTTGTTCGCCGCAGCGGTCCTCTTTCTCACGCCGATGTCGTTCCTGGTCTCGACGGTGCGCAACAGCCGCACCTTGGTCGACCGGCTGGCGCTCGCGCTGGGCCTGGTGTTGGCGCCGATCTTCGCTGCTCTCAAGTTCCAGCTCGATCTTCTGCTCGCAGGCCTTGTCGCCGGAACGCTCGCCTATCTGGTTCACCGCGCACGCGAGGCATTGCGATGAGCGGCCTTGCCAAGGATCTCAACCCCTATCTGGTTCTCGTGCTGGTCGGCTTCCTGCCGACCGAGATCTGGCGCTGGCTCGGCATGATGGTTGCGCGCGGCCTCGACGAGAACTCGGAGATTCTCGTGTGGGTGAGGGGCGTCGCGACCGCCGTGCTCGCCGGCGTCATCTCCCAGCTCACGTTCACGCCGCCGGGCGCGCTCGCCGAAGTGCCGCTCGCGGTGCGGGTCGGCGCGGTGGCGGCCGGATTCCTGGCCTTTCTGCTCGCCCGCCGCTCGGTCTTCGTCGGCGTGCTCGTCGGCGAGGTGGCGCTGGTCGCCGGGGCGTATCTGGTCGGCGGGTGAGCCGATATCAGACAGGCGTTCAGTGCGTGGGGCGCATGAGCCGGAGGCGTAATGCGCCGATCTTCGGCAGGTCAGATACGGCGCAATACGCGTGCGCTATTGCGCCCTACCGCACTTTCCCCGGGAGCGTCGCTGCGTGCAGTGCTCTGTGTCGCCGTCGTCACGAGCGTGCGCTCCCTCCTTGCGGTGGAGGGTTGGGGAGGGGGTGGTCACGCGCTCAACGCGGCCGCGAGTTTCTTCGCCTGCTCGGCGAGCACGGCCGGATCCTCCTTGAAAGTCGCCGGCGGTTTCAACGGAATGCCCTGCTTGCAGGGAATGACGTGGACGTGAAGGTGATAGACGACCTGGCCGCTCGCCGGCTCGCTGAACTGCTGCACGACGATGCCGTCCGCCTCGAACACCGTCATGGCGATCTTGGCGATCCGCTGCGCGATTTTCATCACATAGGCGAAGTCGTCGGCGTCGATGTCGAGGATATTCCGTGCCGGCGCCTTGGGGATCACCAGCGTGTGGCCGGTCGCCCGCGGCATGATGTCGAGAAACGCGAGGGAGCGGTCGTCCTCGTAGACCTTGTAGGCCGGGAGCTCGCCGCGAAGGATCTTGGCGAAGATGTTCTGGGGATCGTAGCTCGGCATCGGCGTCTCCCGTGTCCAGCGATCTTTGTGACAACGCGCCGGAGACTAGCGCATGATCATGACCCGGCGAAGCGCGAGCGGTTCGCGGCTCAGGTCTCCTCGTCCGCGGTCACCCTGCGGAACGGGCCGGCCTCGGCAAGCGCCGCGCCTTCCGCCGCCACATAGGCGCGCTCCCGCCGCAGATAGTCGGAGATGGCGCGGGCGAGTGCCGGGTCGGCGATGTAGTGCGCCGAATAGGTCGTCTTCGGCAGATAGCCGCGTGCCAGCTTGTGCTCGCCCTGCGCACCCGCCTCGACGCGCGACAGCTTGTGCGCGATCGCATAGTCGATGGCCTGGTAGTAGCAGAGCTCGAAATGCAGAAAGGGGTGGTGCTCGATCGCGCCCCAATGGCGTCCGTAAAGTGCGTCCGAGCCGATGAAGTTGATCGCGCCGGCGATGTAGCGGCCCGCGCGCTTCGCCATGACGAGCAGGATCTCGTTCGCCATGCGCTCGCCGACCATCGAAAAGAAACGGCGCGTGAGATAGGGCCGGCCCCATTTGCGCGAGCCGGTTTCCATGTAGAACGCGAAGAAGGCGTCCCAGACGCTTTCGGTCAGGTCCGAACCGGTCAGCCACGCGATCTCGATCCCGTTCTCGACCGCCTCGCGCCGCTCGCGGCGGATGGCCTTGCGCTTGCGCGCGGCGAGCGCCCCGAGAAAATCCTCGAACGTGCCGTAGCCGGCATTGTCCCAATGGAACTGCTGGTCGGTGCGCAGCAGAAAGCCGTGCTGCCCGAGGAAGCGCCATTCCGGTTCGGGCATGAAGGTGACGTGCACCGATGAGGCTTCGCGCAGCCGGCAGAGCTCGACGAGACCGGCGGCGAGCGCCGCATCCGCGCCTTCGGCCGCGGCGCCCGAAGGAACGAGCAGGCGCCGGCCGGTCGCCGGCGTGAACGGCACCGAGACCTGCAGCTTGGGATAATAGCTGCCGCCCGCCCGCTCGTAGGCCTCCGCCCAGCCATAGTCGAAGACATATTCGCCGCGCGAGTGGGATTTCAGATAGCACGGCGCGACGCCGACGATCGCCTCGCCGCGTTCGGCGACGAGGTGCTGCGGCTGCCAGCCTGTCTTCGCGGTGGCGGAGCCCGAACGTTCGAGGCATGAGAGAAAGTCGTGTGAGATGAAGGGATTGTAGGCAGGTCCTGCGTCTTGGCTGCGCGCCGCGGCCCGGCGCAGCCCGGCCGGATCGGCGCAGGCGTCCCACGCCGCCGCCGGAACATCGTCGATCGAGGCGACGACACGGATCCGCAGGTTGTCAGTCATGATCTCGTGCTGTTGCGTGGGCAGGCCCCAAGCCCATTCTGGAAGCCCATTCTAGGCTCCCAACCGTAGAAACATGTAGGCTTCGAAGCCTCTCACGGCCAGGGTTAGATCTTCGATATTCTGGTGCTTCAACGGCTTCGTACCGAGGGCGATGGCGAGGTATTCAATGTTCGAGACTCTCAGGAATAAGG
>CAYVBN010000506.1:0-4971 GCA_964449645.1 uncultured Hyphomicrobiales bacterium | reverse complement strand
CCCCTCACCCGGCTCGCTGCTGCGCAGCTCACCGACCTCTCCCCGGCGGGGCGAGGTGTCGAGCTCGCGGCACGTTCCGGACTTGATCTGCTCGCACGGGGCCAAGACGAAACGATCTGCCAAAAGCGATGCCGATCCGCCTCACGCCCGCGTCTCCTGGGCGACCGGCCGCCAGATCATCAGGCGCCGTTCGATCAGCGACACGATCCAGTCGATCACCACCACGAATGCGGCGAGCACGAACATGCCGGCGAAGACCCCGGCCACGTCGAACACGCCCTCGGCCTGCTGGATCAGATAGCCGAGCCCAGCCGCCGAGCCGAGATATTCTCCCACCACGGCGCCCACGACCGCGAACCCAACCGAGGTGTGCAGCGAGGAGAACATCCACGACAGCGCCGAGGGCCAATAGACATGGCGCATGAGCTGGCGCTCGCTCATCCCGAGCATGCGCGCGTTGGCGAGCACCGTCGGGCTTACTTCCTTGACGCCCTGGTAGACGTTGAAGAACACGATGAAGAACACGAGCGTGACGCCGAGCGCCACCTTCGACCAGATGCCGAGCCCGAGCCAGAGCGTGAAGATCGGCGCCAGCACGACACGCGGCAGCGCGTTCGCCATCTTCACGTAAGGGTCGAACACCGCGGCGATAACCGGCTGGCGGGCGAACCAGAACCCGATCAGCACGCCGCCGATCGAGCCGATCGCGAAGGCGAGCATCGCTTCGGAGAGCGTCACCCAGAGGTGCCGCCAAATGGTGCCCTCGATCACCCATTTGACGATGCGCACGCTGACGTCGACCGGATTGGAGAAGAAGAACGGCGGCAGCAGGATCGTGCCGAAGATCGGTACCGTCGAGCCGACATACCAGATGCCGATCGCCAGCACGGCGACCAGGGCCTGAAGAGCAAGGAGACGGCCTCTCGTCACGGATCATCTCCGAGCCGCGCTCCCATCGGAGCTCGCAGCATAATTTCAGGAACTTCAAATCCGCCGCACTCGAGCATGATCCCGGAAAGTGGATACAGCCTTTCAGAGGAGATCAGGCTCCAGGAACGCTCGGCGCGCGCCGCTGTCGAGCGGCGCGCGCGAGATGCATGGTGTCAAGCAACGTGGACAGCAGCCGGCCGCGCAAGGCCGTCCATTGCCTCAAGGCTTGCGGAACAGGCCGATGAGGCCCGTCGCGCCCTTGGCATGACCTTCGAGCGCCTTCTTGAGCTCGTCATAGGTCAGGCCCGGCTTGAGCGCGCCCGGATCGAGATCGGTGGCGACCAGCGTGAACGTGTAGTGGTGATAGGCGCCCGCTGGCGTGCACGGCCCCTGGTAGATGGACTGGCCGGCCGTGCCCTTGCCGCCGGTGTATTTCGGCGACGGCTTGCTGGTCTCGCCTTCCGCGAACCCGGTCACGTTGGCGGGGATGTTGTAGGCAAGCCAGTGGATCACGCCGAGGCCATTGCGTCCCTCGGGATCGACCATCAGCAGCGCGTAGCTCTTGGTACCGGCCGGCGGGTTCGCCCATTCGAGCGGCGGCGATACGTTCTGACCGACGCAATTCGGGTTGTCCTTGCGGTCGCCTGCATTCTTGACCTGCAGCGGCGTGCCGTCCTTGAACGCGGACGATTTCAGGATGAACGGCTCGGCCGCCTGCGCGGCGTGGGCGAGGCCCCACGCGCCGAGTGCCACGCCGGCCGCCAGGGCAAGCCGTCCCAATTTGACATGTCCAACCATTCTGTTTCCTCCCTCCGGTTTCCGGGTTGTCGCCGGCCGGGAGTGTAACGGCCGCAAACGCGAGATCAAGGCGGCCGCAGCCCATCGTCAGCCGCCGGTCTGTGCGTAGCCTTTCTGCACCTCGGCACGGAGCACGTGCCAGATCTCGCGGTGCAGATCGTGGAAGACGCGGTCGAGCTTCACCTCCGAGATGTCGCGCGGCCGGGCGAGCGGCACGCGCCACTCGCCGATGATGTGCGCGGCCGGTCCCGCCGACATGATGACGACCCGGTCGGCGAGCCCGATCGCCTCCTCCAGGTCGTGGGTGACGAACAGGACCGCCTTGCGGTCGGCGCTCCACAGGTCGAGCAGGAGATTGCCCATGATCTGCCGCGTCTGCGCGTCGAGCGGGCCGAACGGCTCGTCCATCAGCAGGATCTTGGGATCGCGGATCAGCACCTGGGCCAACCCGACGCGCTTGCGCTGGCCGCCCGAGAGCATGTGCGGATAGCGTGCCCCGAACTGCCCGAGCCCGACGCGCCCGAGCCATTCCGCCGCACGGGCCCGCGCCTCAGCAGCCGGACAGCCGGCCACCTCCAGGCCGATGGCGACGTTCTCGTTGGCGGTCTTCCACGGGAACAAGGCTTCCGCCTGAAACAGATAGCCGGCCTTGCGGTTGAGGCCGGTGAGCGGCGCGCCGAAGATCCTCACCGTTCCGGACGAGGGCGCGATGAGGCCGGCCGCCGCATTGAGCAGCGTCGATTTCCCGCAGCCGGTCGGGCCGACGATGGCGACGAACTCGCCGTCGGCGACCTGCAGGGCCGCGCGGTCCACCGCCATATAGGTCCCGTCGGCGACGCGGAAAGAGATGGTGACGGAGGAAAGGGCAACGGCGACATCAGACAGGCTGCCGTCGGCCGCCTTACTGTCCTTTGACGCCATATCTCCCCCTGCCCAGCCGCCGCATCTCCGGGAACGATCGAAACCTAGCGGCTTCGCACCGGGATGCAAAGGAAGACCCGGTTTTTGCAGTTTGCTATGGTGGCCACGATGACGCAGCCGCCCGCCATCTCGTTCGAAAGCGTCAGCAAGGCGTACGGCGACGGACGCGCGCAAGCGCTCGACGACGTCTCGCTCGTCATTCCGGAGCGGCAGTTCGTCACCATCGTCGGCCCCTCCGGCGCCGGCAAGACGACGCTGTTGCGGCTCGTCAACCGGCTCGCCGAACCAAGCGCCGGCACGGTCCGGGTCGACGGCGTCGACGTCAGCACCGGCGATCCGATCGCGCTCCGCCGCAGCATTGGCTACGTGTTCCAGGGTATCGGCCTCTTTCCCCACATGACGGTGGCGGAGAACATCGCGGTCACGCCCAGGCTCCTCGGCTGGGACGCGAAGCGGCGGGCCGCGCGCGTCGACGAGCTGATCGAGCTCGTGCGACTCGACCGGACGCAGCACCGCGACCGCCTCCCGCACGAGCTCTCCGGCGGCGAACGCCAGCGTGTCGGGGTTGCCCGCGCGCTCGCGGCAAAGCCGCACATCATGCTGATGGACGAGCCGTTCGGGGCGCTCGATCCGCTGACCCGCGAGGCGCTCGCACGTGACTATCGCCGCCTGCACGAGGAGATCGGGCTGACCACCGTGATGGTCACGCACGACACGCTCGAGGCCGTGCTGCTCGCCGACCGCGTGACGGTGATGCGCGGTGGGCGCGTCGTCGCCGACGCGACACCGCGGGAGCTGCTACGGGGCGAGTCCGCGGGGACGGATTCCGATTACGTGCAGGACCTGATGCAGACGCCGCGCCGGCAAGCCGCGCGCCTGACCGCCCTGTTCGATCGGGAGATGTGATGGCGCTCGATCCGCGCATCGGCCAGGCGTTCGCGCGGCTGCCCGATTATCTCGGCGGCCACGTGCTCGTCAGCGTCAGCGCCCTGGTGCTCGGGCTCGCGGTCAGCCTGCCGCTCGCCCTCGTCTCGCTCCATCGGCCGACGCCGCGGCGTTTTCTGCTCGGCTTCGCCAGCGTGGTGCAGACGATCCCCGGCCTGGCGCTCCTGGCGCTGTTCTATCCGTTTCTGCTCGCGCTCTCGGGACTCGCACAGCGGCTGTTCGGTGAGGGATTTTCCGCGCTGGGATTCCTTCCGGCGGTGCTGGCGCTTGCCCTCTACAGCATGCTGCCGGTCTTGCGGAACACGGTGACCGGGCTGACCGGAATCGATCCGGCGGTGAACGAAGCCGCGCTCGGCGTCGGCATGACGAAGCGCCAGTCGCTCATCATGGTCGAGCTGCCGCTAGCGCTGCCCGTCATCATGGCGGGCGTGCGCACGGCGGCGGTCTGGGTCATCGGCACGGCCACCCTCTCGACCCCGATCGGCCAGACGAGCCTCGGCAACTACATCTTCACCGGGTTGCAGACGCAGAACTGGATTTTCGTCCTGTTCGGCTGCGTGGCCGCGGCGGTCCTCGCGCTGGTCGTCGACCAACTGCTGGCGCTGATCGAAGATGGTCTCGGCCGCAGACGGCGCCGGCGCGTGGCGGGCGCAAGCCTCGCCCTCCTCGCCATCGTGTTCGCGGCGCTCACGCCGGTGTGGTCGCGGCCCGGCGCGCGCTACGTCGTCGGGGCGAAGACCTTCACTGAGCAGTACGTCCTGGCGGCGCTGATCGAGCAGCGGCTCGGCGCCGCCGGCCTCTCCGCGACACGCCGCGAGGGGCTCGGCTCGAGCGTGATCCTCGACGCGCTCGCGGCGAACGAGATCGATGCCTATGTCGATTATTCCGGGACGATCTGGGCGAACGACCTGCACCGCACCGGGTCAACCTCGCGCGACGAGGTGCTTGCAGCCGTGGGCAAGTGGCTTACGGAAAATCGCGGCATCAGCATGCTCGGGCCGCTCGGCTTCGAGAACGCCTATGCACTCGCCATGCGGCGCGACCGCGCCGCCGCGCTCGGCATCCGCTCGCTCGCGGATCTCGCCGCGCATGCGCCCGAGCTTTCGGTCGCGGGCGACTACGAATTCTTCGCTCGGCCCGAATGGGCGGCCCTGCGCCGCGCCTACGGGCTGAGCTTTCGCGAGCAGCGGCAGATGCAGCCGGAATTCATGTATCGGGCGATCGCCGCCGACGACGTCGACGTGATCTCCGCCTACACGAGCGACGGGCTGATCGCCAGATATGATCTCGTCGTGCTCGACGATCCACAGCACGCGATCCCGCCCTACGACGCCATCCTGCTCGTCGCCCCGAAGCGCGCCAACGACACCGCGCTGA
>CAYVBN010000505.1:0-2395 GCA_964449645.1 uncultured Hyphomicrobiales bacterium | reverse complement strand
ACAGGTCGTCGACCTCGAGCTGGAGGTCGGAGGCGAGCGGCGGCAGATCGGCCCGCCCGTTGTACGGCTCCGCCGCCACCTCCTCCATCAGGCCCGTCAGCAGATTGGATGAGACGCGCGGCAGGACCATCGAGATGCCGGTGCCGGGGAACAGTCCCTCGCGCCCCGTCCTGACGACCGGGCGGGCCGTCATGCGTGCGTAGATCTCGTCGACGAGCTTGCGGAACTCCGGATCTAGCCGGTCGCGCGGACGCGGGAGATCCACTTTGATCTCCGCCACGATCCGCCCCGGACCGGAGGAGAATACGAGGATGCGATCGCACATCAGCACCGCTTCTTCGATGTTGTGGGTCACCATGAGGATCGAGGAGATCGGCATGCGCCCTTCGGACCACAGGTCGAGCAGGTCGCTGCGCAGCGTCTCCGCGGTGAGAACGTCGAGCGCGGAGAACGGCTCGTCCATGAGCAGCACGTTCGGATGGACGACAAGGGCGCGGGCGAGGCCGACCCGCTGCCGCATTCCGCCCGACATTTCCTTGGGATACGCGCTTTCGTAACCGTCGAGCCCGATCAGGTCGATGGCCGCGAGCGCCCGCTTCTTGCGCTCTTCCGGGGCGACGCCCTGCGCCTCGAGCCCGATCTCGACATTCTCCAGCACGTTGAGCCAGGGGAACAGCGCGAAGCTCTGGAACACCATCGCGACGTTCTCGGCCGGGCCCGTCACCGGACGGCCGCCGATCGTGACGGTGCCGTCCGTCGGCGGCACCAGTCCGGCGATGACGCGCAGCAACGTCGACTTGCCGCAGCCCGAGCGCCCGAGCAGGCCGACGACCTCGTTGTGGTGCAAGGTGAACGTGACGCCATCGAGGACCAGCAAGTCGTTGGCGCCGATCTTGCGATAGACTTGGCGCAGCCCGTCGACTTCGACGAGCGGCACGCGCCCGGTGACCGGAAGGGTGAAAGCGAGCGACTTGTCCACGGCGCGATCTCCTTCTCAGTCGAACCGGAAACGACGTTCGGCGAGGTCGTAGAGCGGGTGCCAGACGAGGCGATTGAACGCGACGACGAAGACCGACATGACGACGATTCCGAGCACCACCTGCGGGTAGTTCCCCTGCTCGGTCGCCTGCGCGATGTAGGCACCGAGGCCGGCCGCTTGCAGCTTCACGTCGCCCCAGCTCGCCACCTCGGCGACGATGCTCGCGTTCCACGACCCTCCCGACGCCGTCAGCGCGCCCGTCACGTAATAGGGCAGGATTCCCGGGAGCATCACCTTGCGCCACCATTGCCACGACCGGAGGCGGAAAAGCGTCGATACCTGGCGCAGATCGGTCGGAAAGGCGCTCGCCCCCGCGATGACGTTGAACAGGATGTACCACTGGGTGCCGAGCACCATGAGAAGGCTGAGCCAGATGTTCGGATCGAGGCGCAGCGACGCGATGCTGACGACCGCGAGTGGGAACAGAACGTTCGCCGGAAAGGCCGCAAGAATCTGCACGATCGGCTGGGCCCGCTCGGCCGCCCAGGGCCTCAGCCCGATCCACACCCCGACCGGCACCCAGACGAGGCTCGTCAGGGCGATGAGCACGACGACGCGCGCGAGCGTGAAAAATCCGAGCTCGACCGCCGTGGCGAGATCGCCCAGCGAGATGGTCGCCGATAGATAGCGGCTTACAAGCGAAAGGGCGTAGCCGACGACAAGGATCAGGAGGACCACCCAGGCGATCTGTCCGGCGAGGCTCGGCTGGCGGGGCGGCGCCGGGGGCTTCGCGGCGAACGCGCGGAAGTGCGCGAGAAACAGCCGGCCGGCGAGGGAATTCAGCGCCGTGAACCCCAGCCGGATGAGGCGCGTTTGCCGCACCACGTCATAGACCCAGGAGCGCGGGCGCTCCTGCGCGGCGGTCTCCTCGAACCGGAACTTGTCGGCCCAGGCGACGATCGGCCGGAACAGAAGCTGGTCATAGGCGATGATGACCGCCGCCATCGTGCCGACGGCGAGCGCCACCGCGGCGATGTCCCTCTGCTCGATCGCGAGCGCGAGCCACGAGCCGATGCCCGGCAACTTGATCGTGGTGTCGCCGACCGTGATCGCCTCGCAGGCGACCACGAAGAACCACCCGCCCGACATCGACATCATCGTGTTCCAGATGAGGCCGGGTGCGGCGAACGGAAGCTCCAGCCGCCAGAACCGCAACCAGGGTGAGAGCCGGAAATGCCGGCTGACCTCGTCGAGGTCGGACGGGATGGTGCGCAGCGACTGGTAGAAGCTGAACGCCATGTTCCACGCCTGCGCGGTGAAGATCGCGAAGATCGCGGCGCATTCGGCGCCGAGCTGGCTGCCGGGAAACAGCCGCATGAAGAACACGACCGTGAAGGTCAGGAAGCCGAGCACCGG
>CAYVBN010000504.1:0-3852 GCA_964449645.1 uncultured Hyphomicrobiales bacterium | reverse complement strand
CATGAACAGCCGGTTGGCGAAGCGGACCACCTTCTCGAGCTGGCCGATCAGCAGGCCCGCGAAATTCATGAACATCACGATGTCGCCGATCGAGGCGCGGTTCTCGAGATGCAGAAAGATGCCGAGCAGAAAGATCGCCAGCATTGTCAGCGTGGTCGACGCGCGCGTCAACACCGCGAGGACCGCCCACCATGACAGCACCGGCATCTGCGCGCCGAGCAGCTGGCCGACGACGTCCTTCAATCCGGTCACTTCCGCTTCGACGCGGGCGAAGCCCTGCACCAACGCGACGTTGCCGAGCGCGTCGGAGGCGCGTTCCGCGAGATCGGAATAATGCCGCTCGACGGAGCTCTGCAGCGTTTCGGTCTTGTGCACGACGAGTCCGGTCAGCAGCGTGAACACGATGCAGACGACGAGGAGCAACAGGCCGAGCGGCCAGTTGAGATAGAGCGCAAGCGGGAGCAGCACCACGAGCGAGAGGCAGGCGGCAAACGACTCGCGGAAGAAATCGAGCCACAGCGTCCACAGCGCATCGGTGCCGGACAGCATGATCTTCATCAGCCGTCCCGAATGCGACGCGCCGTGGAACGTCACCGGAAGCTGCAGCACGTGCTCGAAGTAATCGGTCAGCACCGCGTGACGGCGGCGATGTGCGAGACGATCGGCATGCAGCGCGACCAATGCTCCGCAGACGATCGTAAAGGCCGCAAAGCCCACCCAGGCACCAAGCAGGACCGAGAGTTGGCTCCAGGTCGGCAGCGTGCCGCTCGCCTGCGCCGAGGCGAGGGCGTCGATAATGCGTCCGAACAGCACCGGATCGGCGAACTGCGCGCCGGCGAGCGCCAGGTTGGCGAGCGCAAGCACGATCGCGAGGCCGGCTTCCGGGGCGAGCAGAGCGAGCACCTTGCGGTAGAGACGCAGCAGTTTCATTTGCAACCTCGGCAGCCGATCGACCGGGATGCCCGCCTGTCGTGATGCGGAAACGCAATCATAAGAACGCCGGAACTTCGATATCTGGACCGACGTATCCGGGCGCATGTGGGACGGTATGATGCTACACGCAAGCCTCGCCTGCCGACCAAAATCTCGCGATGCAGGAATCTTTGAAGGCGCACCGTTGAATCCTTCAAAAAACTCGCGCAGATGTTATCCCATTTCGCGCATCCGCCGACAGAATCGCGCATAACGCGTGTTATCGTTGTCCGCAATGCGGAATGGGAGCCGTTCGCGGGCGCGCAACGGACCGCATTCCAAGGGGCTACTTCCAACGGCGACGGAGTGGATGTGCATGACCAATATTCCGACGGAGTTGCTGCGGACCCTGGTCACGGTGGTCGATCTGCGCAGCTTCACCAAGGCTGCGCAAGCGCTTGGGATCACGCAACCTGCCGTCAGCGCGCAGATCAAGCGGGTGCAGATGCTGCTCGGCGGTGATCTCTTCGATCGAAGCGCGCCGGGCGTGACTTTGACCGAGAAGGGAGTTCTCGTCGTCAATCATGCGCGCCGCCTTCTGTCGCTCAACGATCAGATCCTGAACCTCTCTGGCGGACGACCGACATCGCAGACATTGCGAGTCGGTATTCCGGGAGACTTCGCCGGAGCGCGGATTCCGTGGACGCTCGCCAACTTCCGTCTGAAATGGCCGGACGTGCGTTTCAACGTGCAGTGCGGAAACTTCGACAGCCTGCTGCGCGACGTTCGTCAGGGAGAGATCGATCTCGTGGTCGGCGTGTCGGCGACGGAGCCGGAGCTGCCTGCGCGCCATCAGTGGACCGACGAGGCAGTGTGGGTGCGCAGCGAAGCAACGGAGATCGATCTGTCCGGGCCGGTGCCTCTGGTGTCCTACGGGGAAGGATGCGCCTATCACAGCGCCGCGATCTCCGCCCTTTATCAGGCCGGCCGGGATTGCGAGCACGTGTTCGTGGCGAGCAGCATCGTCAGCATTTCGGTCGCGGTGACGGCCGGTCTCGGCGTCACGGTGCTCGCGCGCGGCCGCATCGACCGAAGCCCGTTCCTGCGCACCGATCTCGCCATCTGGGAAGACGCGCCGCTGCCCAAGCTCCCGCGCCTGGTGTTCGGCATCTATGCCGGCGAGGACGACGACCGCCGGGTCATCGACGAGCTCGCGAACGACATTGTGGCGGCTCTCAGGCCGGAAGAGTATTCGGACGAGCAGACCAACGCGCCGGTGCGCCCGGCATTTTCGGCGGCTTAGAGCGCGATCCGCAAAAGTGGGTGCCGGTTTTGCGCAAGATCGCGCTCTAACTTGATGAACCGGCGCATGATCTTTTCGGCGAACCGCTGACACTTCGCCGGATCATGCGCCGAGCGCGATCCGCAAAAGTGGGTACCGATTTTGCGCAAGATCGCGCTCCGTTCCAGGTCTGCTGAAAGGTGCGGCCGGATCATTTGACCCTTCGTTCCGATTCCGCAGGAAGGAACGAGAAGTCGAAAACGTCGCTCGGTTTCGGCTTCGTCTTGAACTGGTAGGTGAGCGCGATCTGGTCGATCGCCCGGGCGAGCCGTTCCGCGTCGACACCGCCGACGCCGTTTTCCTTCACCTCGGGCGTGACGATGTTGTCGCGCAGCGCCATCTTGAGGCGCTCGACCTCGACTTGCCTGCTGGCCGAGTCGCTGCGCTTGAGCACCGAGTCGATCGCGCTCGCCGGATTACGTACCGTATCCCGGAGCCCTTTGACAAACGCGCGCAGGAACGCCTTGACGGCCTCCGGCTTCTCGGCGGCGAACTTCGGATTGACCATGATGGCGCTGCCGTAGAGGTCGACGCCGTGGTCCGCCATCAGCATCAGGACGAGGTCGTCGACTGGCACGCCGCGGTCCTTGAGATCGAGAAACGAGGAGAACGAAGGTCCCGTGATGGCGTCGACCTGGCCGGCCGCCAGCATCGGCTCGCGCACCGGCATTCCGACGTTCTCGATCGTGACCTTCGCCGGATCGATGTTGTTCGCCGCGGTGAAGATCTTCCATTGGGCAAAGGACGGATCGGCCGCCGGCGCGCCGAGCCGTTTGCCTTCGAGGTCTCTCGGCTGGGTGATCCCGCGGCTCTTGCGCGCCACGATGGAATAGGGCGGGCGGTTGAAGACGATGAAAATCGGCGTGGGCGCGTTCGCCGCATTGCGATCGCGAAACTTGATCAGGGAATTGATGTCGCCGAATCCCATATCGTAGTTGCCGGCCGCGATGCGGCTGATCGGCTCGGCCGCACCGGCGCCGGGGTCGATGGTCACGTCCAGGCCTTCGGCCTTGTAGTAACCTTTGTCGATCGCGACCAGGAACGGCGCCGACGGGCCGTCGAACTTGAACCCGAGTACGAACCGGATGGGCACCTCGGCCTCGGCCGTCCCGAACGCGAGACTCGCCAGCACGGCGGCGGCGAGCCCGATCCGGCAATATCTGCCGATGGCGAGGAGACCCATGTCGCGTCCTTTCGGTCGGGTTTGCGGGTCGGGAAAGGTTGCGGTTTGGCGCATGCGATCGATAAGGGGCCGCCCCGGCGCGCAGCAAAGAACATGGCGATGCAAAGGGCAAGACAATAGGGCTTTCGTCGCGCAAGGTTGCTTGATCGCGGGACAGCATGCCGCAGGCGCGTTGCGCGTGGGCGGCGTGCCCAGGATCGGAAGCCGTCCATGACCGTCTCGGCCGGAGCCTTGCCGCCCTTCCGCGCGCCTTTTGCCCCCGACGACGAGGAGATGGCGGCGGCATTTCTGGCGGCTGCAGGGTTCGATTCCGCAGCCGACGCCCGGATCGACCGGCGTGCGGGCCGGCTCATCGCGAGCATCCGGGAGCACGCCGGCGGCCTCGGCGGGATCGAGGATTTCCTGCACGAATATT
>CAYVBN010000503.1:0-3161 GCA_964449645.1 uncultured Hyphomicrobiales bacterium | reverse complement strand
CACCATTCGCTACGCGCTCGCCGCGCTCAAAGGGGTCGGCCGCCAAGCGGTCGAGACGATCGTCGAGGCGCGCGGCGAGCAGCCGTTCGCCGACCTTGCGGATTTCGCCGCGCGGATCAATCCGCGCGCGGTGAATAAGCGCGTGCTCGAAAGCCTCGCCGCCGCCGGCGCCTTCGACTGCATCGAGCCCGACCGCGCGCGCGCGTCGGCCGCGGTCGATGCCGTGCTCGCCGCCGCGCAGCGCGCGCACGAAGCGGTCACGGTGGGGCAGAACGAACTCTTCGGCGGTCCCGCCTCGCGCCAGCCGCTGTCGATCCCGGCGACCCAGCCGTGGCTCCCGGCCGAGCGGCTGCAGAAGGAATACGACGCGATCGGCTTCTTCCTCACCGGGCATCCGCTCGACGACTATGCGGCGCTGCTCAAGCATCTGCGCGTGCAGTCGTGGGCCGACTTCTCGCGTGCGGTGAAATCCGGGGTGAGCGCCGGGCGCGTGGCCGCGACCGTCGTGTCGCGCACCGAGCGGCGCACCAAGACCGGGAACAAGATGGGGATCATCGGCCTCTCGGACCCATCCGGTCACTATGAGGCGGTCATCTTCTCCGAGGGCTTGCAGCAATATCGCGACCTGCTGGAGCCGGGCACGGCCGTGCTCCTCTTCCTCACCGCCGAGGCGCAGGCCGAGGAGGTCCGCGCCCGCATCCAGAGCGCCGAGCCGCTCGATGCCGCGGCCGCCAAGCTGCAGAAGGGCCTGCGGGTGTTCCTGCGCTCGCCGGCCCCGCTCGATGCGGTCGCCCGGCGGCTCGAAGCGACGCCGTCCGCCGCCGCGCGGACCGGGGCGGGACGGCCGCCAGGACAGGGCATGAACGGCGCCCCCGCCGGCGCCCCCAATGGGGCCGACGGGGAGGTCAGCGTGGTGCTCATGCTCGGCGACGGCGCCGAGGTGGAGGTGAGGCTTCCGGGCCGTTTCCGGGTGTCGCCGCAGATCGCCGGGGCCATCAAGGCCGTCCCCGGGGTGGTCGAGGTCCAGACGCTCTGACGGGGCTCTGATCCGGCCTGCCGCCCGTCTTGACGGGGCCCGGCAGCGGGTGAGCGGGGAGGGACTGCCGCGCCTTGCGCCGGCTGCAGAGCACCTATATAAGCCCCACATCTCACACGCGGATCTTGGCCCTAGCGCATGATCCGGCGAAGTGGATTCGGTTCGCCGACAAGATCCTGCGCCGATTTAAGACGCGCGATCTTCACGCACGACCGGCTCCCACTTTTGCGGGATCGCGTTCTATGGCCGTCCGGTGGCTGGTAGCCGGCCGCAAGGCCGGCTGTCGCTCACGGGTCCGCGGCGGCAGAACCGGAGAACCACCATGGCGCTTCCCGATTACTCGATGCGCCAGCTCCTCGAGGCTGGCGTCCACTTCGGCCATCAGGCCCACCGCTGGAATCCGAAGATGCGCGATTTCATCTTCGGGACCCGCAACAACATCCATATCATCGACCTTGCCCAGACCGTCCCGATGCTGCACCGCGCGCTCGAGGCGGTGAGCGACACGGTCGCCAAGGGCGGCCGCATCCTCTTCGTCGGCACCAAGCGGCAGGCGCAGGACGCGATTGCCGACGCCGCCAAGCGGTCGGCGCAATACTACGTTAATTCGCGTTGGCTCGGCGGCACGCTGACCAACTGGAAGACCATCTCCGAATCTATCAAGCGGCTGCGCAAGCTCGACTAGATGCTCAATTCAGGCGAGGCGCAGGCCTACACCAAGAAGGAGCGTCTGACGTTGACGCGCGAGCGCGACAAGCTCGATCGCGCGCTCGGCGGCATCAAGGACATGGGCGGCCTGCCGGACCTCCTGTTCGTGATCGACACGAACAAGGAGGACATCGCCATCAAGGAGGCGCAGCGCCTCAACATCCCGGTAGCGGCGATCGTGGACACCAATTGCGATCCCGACGGCATTGCCTATGTGGTGCCGGGCAACGACGACGCGGGCCGTGCGATCACGCTCTACTGCGATCTCATCGCCCGTGCGGCGATCGACGGCATCTCGCGCGCGCAGGGCGAACTCGGTGTCGACATCGGCGCTGCCGAAGCGCCCCCGGTGGAGCCTGTTCCGGCGGAGACGACCGACGGGCTCGGGTTCGAGGCGCTGTCGGGGCCGCGCGGCGTCGCCGACGATCTCAAGAAGCTCGCTGGCGTGTCGCCGACCATCGAGAAGAAGCTCAACGACCTCGGGATCTTCCATTACTGGCAGATCGCGGGTCTCGGGCCCGACGCCGCGCACAAGGTCGGCGAAGAGGTCGGACTGCCGGGCCGCGTCGACCGCTGGATCGCGCAAGCGAAGGAATTCAGCGCCGAGGAAACCGCGTCGTGATCGGCCGGCGCCGGGCTTCCCGCGGAAGCCCGGGCAAGGCCCGACCAGCTTCCGGGGCGCGCTCGCAGGATGACCTGCCTGCGCCGCCGCGGCGCCTATTCGCAAACCACGACGACTGATCGCACTCTAGCGCATACGGATACGATCGATGGCGAACATCACCGCTCAGATGGTCAAGGAGCTCCGCGACAAGTCCGGCGCGGGCATGATGGACTGCAAGGCCGCGCTCGGCGAGACGAACGGCGACATGGAAGCCGCCGTCGACTGGCTGCGCAAGAAAGGCCTCGCGAAGGCGGCCAAGAAGGCCGGCCGCATCGCGGCCGAAGGCCTGATCGGGGTCGCGCTCGCCGGCACCAAGGGCGTCGTGGTCGAGGTCAATTCGGAGACGGACTTCGTCGCCCGCAACGACCTCTTCCAGGGCCTGGTGAAAATGGTCGCCCAGGTCGCGCTCGACGCCGGCACTGACGTCGAGGCGATCAAGGCCGCCAAGGCGGGCAGCACCACGATCGCCGACGCGCTCGCCTCCGCGGTTGCGACCGTGGGCGAGAACATGACCTTGCGCCGCGCCGCCGGGCTTTCCGTCGGCAAGGGCGTGGTGGCGAGCTACGTCCACAACTCGGTCAGTGACGGCCTGGGCAAGATCGGCGTCCTGGTTGGATTGGAGTCCGGCGGCAACGCCGAAGAGCTGGCGACGCTGGGCCGGATGGTGGCGATGCATGTGGCCGCGTCCAACCCGCAGTCGGTGGATCCGTCCGGTCTCGACCCGGCGGTGGTTCAGCGCGAGAAGGACATCCT
>CAYVBN010000502.1:0-5642 GCA_964449645.1 uncultured Hyphomicrobiales bacterium | reverse complement strand
ACGACTTGATCGGCGCGAGCGAACCCATGCCCTTGGGGGTCTTGATGCTGGCGCACGTGCCCTTGGCGACGTATTTCCAGGCGTTGCCCTGGTAATCGACTTTCGACGTGCCGGCGCAGGTCGTGCCGGCTCCGGCAGCGCAGTCGTTCTGCCCCTTGAGGGCGATGCCGTAACACTTGTCCATGGTGGGCTGGGCCGGCTTCGGGCCGGCGAAGGCCGGGGCTGTCAGCAGGGTCAGGGCGGTCGCGAAAGATCCGGCGAGCGTGACGGCGGCGGTCGACGTCTTGGTCGTCATGAGTCATTCCCTTTCGATTGGTGTGGCGAGCGCTCCGGAGAGTCGCTTTCGGCGGACCGACCTCGGTCTCACGCAAGGTCCTTCGTGGCGGCGACGGGCGGCGTTACATCGATCACGCCGATGTGTAAGGTGCGCGCGCCGGCTTCACGATGGCGTGAAGCGAGGGCCGCGGGCGTAACAATCGTCCGTGTGGGAACGAATTGACCTACGGATAGGCGCGTGATCGAGCGCGAAACCCATTGGGCCGAGCTGATGCGCGCGGCCAACGCCGGAGACGCCGCCGCCTATCGGCGGCTGTTGAAGGATTTGGCACCGGTGCTGCGTGCGGCCGCCCGTCGGGGGTTCGTCCGCGCCGGATGTGACGCAGATGCCGAGGACGTCGTGCAGGAAACGCTGCTTGCCATTCACCTCAAGCGCCACACGTGGCGCAGCGAGGAGCCGATCGGCCCCTGGATTTGGGCGATCGCGCGCAACAAGCTGATCGACGCGTTGCGGCGGCGTGGCCGCCGGGTCGAATTGCCGATCGAGGATTTCGCCGAAGTCCTTCCCGCCGAGGAGGCGCGCGCGACGTCTCCGGCACGCGACGTGGAGCGGCATCTCGAAATCCTGCCCGACGGCCAGCGTGCCGTCGTACGGGCGATCGCGGTCGAGGGGGCATCCATTGCCGAAGCCGCAACCCGCTTGGCGATGAGTTCCGGCGCGGTCCGTGTCGCGCTTCATCGCGGGCTCGCGGCGCTGGCGGCAAAGTTGAGGACACCGTGATGGAAACCGACGACCTCATTCGCGCGCTCGCGACCGACGTCGCCATTCGCGAATCGCCGGTCGAACGCCGGTTCGGTGCGGCGCTCGCCGGCGGGTTTGCCGTCACGGTCGCACTGTTCCTGGCGACGCTCGGCCTGCGGCCCCATCTCATTTCGCTGCTGGGCGAACCGCGCATCGCGTTCAAGTTCCTGGTCCGCTTGTCGCTCGCGATTCCGGCCGGCCTTTTGGTGCTGCGTCTGACCCGTCCCGGAACCGCCGTTCCATGGTGGGTCTTGGGGCTCGCGCCGATCCTGCTCGTGCTCGCCAGCGTCGCCGAGCTCGGCGTCGTTCCGTCTTCGAGATGGGAGGAGTGCCTCGTCGGCACCTATGCCAAGTTCTGCCTGATCAGTGTCCCGCTGCTCTCGCTGCCGCTGCTCGCCGGCGCGCTGCTGGCGCTGCGTCATGGCGCGCCCACGCGCCCGGCGCTCGCCGGCGTCACGGCAGGTCTGTTCGCGGGAGGACTTGCGGCCGCCGTCTACGCGATGCACTGCCCGGACGATTCACCTCTCTTCGTCGCCACTTGGTACACGCTCGCGATCCTCATCGTGGCGGCGCTGGGCGGAATCCTGGGCCCGAAAGTGCTCCGCTGGTGAGACACCCTGGACGCGCGTCGATGCGCGTCAGAACGGTCCCGGGCTGCCGAAGAAGAAATCGAACGGCGGACGCTCCGGCACGCGTCGGCGTGGGCGCTCGTCGTCGAACCGCGGAGCGCGATCGTCGTTATCCGAGAAGCGCGCTTCGTTGTCGAAAGCGCCGCGGCGCACGATGACGCGCCGTCCGTCCGGGAGTTGATAGATCCCGTCCGGCAGCCCGCGCGCGATCCGGTTGCGATCCGTGCGCCGCGCCCGCTTGCTGCGCGCGCGCCGCGATTCCGCCTTGGTCTGCTTGCTGCTCTGAGCGCTGTTCGGCGTCGCTGCGTTGTCCTTGCCGGCATCCTCCGCCTTGGCGGTCGCCGACGATTTCTGCCCGGCTTCGGACGGTGGCGTGGCGCGCGCATCGGGCCCACTGTCGGCCCTGGCGGCTGCCGACGTCTCGCCTCCCTTCTCGGCACGCGGTTCCGCCGTGGTCACGCTCGCCGGCGCATCGCCGCCGGCCGGAACGACGCGCACGTGCCGGGTCTTGCGACGCGAACCGCTCGCGCGCGTCTCGCAGCGCTGGTCCACATAGGGCCACGTCTGCCGGGCACAGTCCTTGGTATCGGCCTGCTTCGGCGGGGTTTTCGCGGCGGTCTTGTCGGTCGGGTCGCCCTTGCCGGTGGTGGCGTCGGCCGCTCCGCCGGGATCGGCTGTCGTTGCGGCAGTCGCCGCGATCCCGCGCGTGTGGCTGTCGTTCGGCGCCGGTTTCGGGTCCTTCGCGTCGGGCCGCGTCGCGTCAGCCGCGGTGCTGCCCGTTGCGGGCGCGGCGTGGGTGGAACCCGCCGTGGGGCTGACGGGGTTTCCGTTTGCGGAACCCGCCGCGGCCGCGTCGGTCGGAACCTCGGCCGCGCGGTCGACGATTCCCAGGGAGGAGACGACCGAGGTTCCGACCAGAGCGAGGCCGCCGATCGCGACGGTTGTCAGCACGCCGGCCGAGAAGGCGCCGGCCATTTTGAGTGAACGTCCGTCGCGCCGGCTGCGGCCGTAGCGCGGAAGCGGAGATTTGGGGAGTTGTGTGGACATGCGACGCCTCCTCGGAACGCGGGCCGCCTGCGGTGAACGCCAATGAACGGCAGCAGTTCCCGGCCGTGCGGATTGGACGCCCAGCCGAAAGGTGACAGAATGCCGAGCGCGCGGCCTCGAACGCAGGCGGCGAAACCACATCCGCGCCGGTGCAACGACCGGCGCCGGATTTCATTCACACTTTACGCCTGGACACCCGGGGGCGTGAATTCAATCATCCGCATTTGGTGCCGCCGGCGCAGGCTCCGGCCTGTGCGGCTTTGCGCCTCGGAGCCCTGCAGATCATGATCAAACGCGTGCTTCTGGCCCTGTTCCTCCTGATCGTGGTCGCGGTGGCGGCTTTCGTGTTCTGGGCGCAGCAGCCGGAAATCGCGGCCATTGCTCCGCCCGCCGCTCGGTCGTTCGATCCGGCGGTGGTGGCGCGCGGCGCGCAACTCGCCGCGATCGGCAATTGCAATACGTGTCACACGACGGAAGGCGGCGCGCCGTTCGCCGGCGGTCGCGCGCTGCCAACACCGTTCGGTACGATCTACGCCACCAACATCACGCCGGACCCCGACACCGGAATCGGACGCTGGTCGCTCGCCGCGTTCCACCGCTCGCTGCGCGCGGGCGTCGATCGCGCCGGGCGGCACCTTTATCCGGCATTCCCCTACGATCACTTCACCAAACTCGATGACGACGACATCGCGGCGCTCTATGCTTTCCTCATGACGCGCGACCCGGTCCGCGCGGAGGCCAAGCACAACGACCTCCCGTTCCCGCTCGACAATCGGCTGGTGATCGCCGGATGGAAACTTCTGTTCCTCCGAAGCGGCCCCTACCGCAACGATCCGGCGCATGACGAGGCGTGGAATCGCGGTGCCTATCTGGTGACTGCCGTTGCCCATTGCGGCGCCTGTCATACGCCGCGCAATGTGCTGGGCGCCGAGCAGAGAAGTCGATATTTCGGCGGCGGCACGGCGGAGGGATGGCACGCTCCCGCGTTGAATGCGGCATCTCCGGCGCCGGTGCGGTGGACCGCCGATGCGCTCTTCGCCTATCTGCGTGATGGCGCGCATGCCGACCACGGAGCCGCTGCAGGCCCGATGGCGCCGGTCACGCACAATCTCGCCCGTGCGCCCGAAGCGGACGTGCGCGCGATCGCCGATTACGTGGCCGCCGTCGACAATCGACCCGCGGAGGATGCGCGGAAAGCCACCGAAGCCGTGACCCGCGCCGCGCCGGACGGCGAGGCCGCGCAGATGGCCGCCAAGGCCGACCAGGTGAGTGCCGCGATCTTCACCGGGGCCTGTGCGAACTGTCATGCCGATGTGCGCCAAGGGCCGTCCGGTGCGATCAATCTCGCCCTGACGAGCAGCGTGAACGGCCCCGATCCGCGCAACGCGATCCGCGTCGTTCTCGACGGCATCCATCCGCCCGAAGGGCGCCGCGGTCCGATCATGCCGAGCTTCGCCGCCGCGCTCACCGATCAGCAGATCGCCGGACTTCTCGCCTATGTGCGCGCACGCTTCAGCGCGCAGCCGGCCTGGAGCAATCTGGAAGAGGACGTACGGCGAATCCGGCAGGGCGGGGAACAGGGGTGAGTATGCGCTCCGGCGCAACTGCGAGGACAGCAGCATGATCAATCTCACGATCAACGATCATTCGCATGAGCTCGACGTCGATCCGAGCACGCCGCTGCTCTATGTGCTGCGCGACAATCTCGAGCTGCACGGCGCCAAGTTCGGCTGCGGGCTCGGCCAATGCGGCGCCTGCACGGTGCTGGTCGACGGCCGCCCGATCTTCTCCTGCCTCACTCCGGTCGCCGCGCTGGAGAAGCGCCACATCACCACGCTCGAAGGTCTCGGCACGCTCGACAATCCGGGGCCGCTGCAGCGCGCCTTCATCGAGGAGCAGGCCGCGCAATGCGGCTACTGCATCCCCGGCATGATCATGCGCGCGCAGGCTCTGCTCGCCCGCAACCGCAATCCGTCCGACGCGGAAATCCGCGCGCACATGCAGCCCAATCTCTGTCGCTGTGGAACGCACATGCGGATTCTGCGGGCCGTTCGCCGCGCCGCCGACTCGATGAAGTTGGCGGCGACGCCTGCCGTCACGAAGGAGGCCGGCCAATGAAGACGATGCTGGCAACGGACCTTTCCCGCCGCGCGCTCCTCGCCAACGGCGGCGCACTCATCGTGAGCTTTTCGCTCGCACGGGCCGGCCTCGCACAGGAGGCGCCCTCCGGGGAGGCGCAGAACAAAGGCGTCCTGGCCGATACGCCAGCCCCCAAGCTGCCCGGCAGCCTGGAGAAGACGCCCATGCTCGACGCCTGGATCCGCATCGATGCGGACGGTCATATCACGGTGTTCACCGGCAAGGTCGAGCTCGGGCAGGGCCTCAAGACCGCGCTGATGCAGGTCGCCGGCGAAGAGCTCAACGTCGATCCGCACATCATCGACCTTGTGACCGCCGATACCAGCAGGACGCCGAATGAAGGCTACACGGCCGGCAGCCATTCGATGCAAGACAGCGGCACGGCCATCCGCAATGCCGCCGCGCAGGTGCGCGAGATCCTGATCGGGATCGCGGCGGGCCGCATGAACGTGAGCGCCGATCAGCTCAAGGCGCGCGACGGCGCCGTCGTCGCCGAAGGCGGACAGAAGCTCTACTACGGCGAGCTGGTGGCGGGCGACGTGCTGCACGTGCGCGCGCAGCCGGACTCGAAGCTCAAGGACCCGAAGAGCCGCACCACGGTCGGCCGCTCCATGCAGCGGGTCGACATCCCGGCCAAGATGGTCGGCGCGGTGAGCTACGTGCAGGACCTGCGCCTGCCCGACATGGTGCACGCGCGCGTCGTACGTCCGCCGAGCTACGGGGCGCGCCTGCGCACGCTCGACACGAGC
>CAYVBN010000501.1:0-2716 GCA_964449645.1 uncultured Hyphomicrobiales bacterium | reverse complement strand
CGCGCCGCGGCGATCAGGCGTTCGCCCAGCGCGAGGAGACTCGATTGATCGAACAGGGACGACATGGGCGACAGTTCCAGGGCCGGAGGACAGCAGACGGGGCGCGCCAAATCTCCAGAGCCAACCCTCCGGAGCCAAGTCTCCAGAGCCAACCCTCCAGAGCCAGACCTCCAGATGGGCGAGGGGCAGCGGCCGATCAAGCGGCGGCGCGGCCGTCCGCACGTGGGTCGCATATCGCACGGCCTGAAAATTCGAGCAATCGCGGCAAGGTCTCGTCAAGCATGGGGCCAAAGACCTCGGAACAAACCGCTGATTAACCAGCGCTATTAAGCTGGGCGCGACGACGGCCGGCTAGCCTCGCGTCGACAGCAACGGACCGCAGAGTCCGGCGGAAACATTTGCGAGGCGTCAATGAGCGGCGGTGGGACCACCCCTGCCGGGTCGAGCCGCGAGGTGCGGCTCGACCCCTTCACGTTGCCCATCCGGTTCACGGCGAGCGACGCGACGGCGGACGAGCGGGTCCGCTTCGTCGACCTCCACCGCGAGCGCGTGGTGATGCGCCGTGCCGTGCGCGGTGTCCCGATGGCGCTGTCGCTGCCGATCTCCACTTATCTGGGAGTCGCCATCCGGGTCGTTCCGCCGGCTCCCGAGACCGACGGCGCGGTTGCGATCGTGCTCGAGCACCGTGATCCGGCGCTGTCGGTTCCGTTGTCCGTCGCGGCCGACGGCACCGACGTGGTGGCGGACTGGCAGATCTGGGCGCGCGTGCTCGATCTGCCGCTGCTCGTCCGCGATGCCGACGGCCGCTTGCGCGAGCCTTTCCGGCGCATCGGGGCGCTGCGGGTCGCACGCGTCTCGGCGCGTCGGCGCCGGCGCACGGCGATGAAGAAGCGGCGTCCTCTGATCCTGTTCCGGCGCCGCCCCGGGCGCCCGCGCGCAATCGCGGTCGTTCACTGCGAGCGCGAGATCATCGCCCGCAACTGACCGGAGCATTTTCCGGCGAAGTGGATTCCGGTTCGCCGCAGAAAATGCGACCCAACACAGAGCATTTTCCGGCGAAGTGGATTCCGGTTCGCCGCAGAAAATGCGACCGGACACTAACCCGCCGCTCAACCCTTCCGTTCAGGAATTTGAATGAGCTCGTCGAGCTGCTCCTTGCTGAGCGGCTTCGGGATGTATTTGAACGTGACCGCATCCTTCATGACATCGTCGACGCCCGAGATGCGATCCGGATCGACCGCGTCCTTCGGCAGGAATTCCGCGAGCGCGCGCTTGGCGACGTTCTCCGGAATGCTCGCCCATTTGGCATAGGCTTTCAGGCCCTCCGGCGTCGAATAGACCCAGGCGAGCGCTTCGCGATACGCGCGCATGTAGCGCACGAACACGTCCTTGTGGTTTTTCAGTTCGTCCGCGTTGGCGATCATCAGGCGGATCGTCTGCCGGTTGAGCTCGGGATCGTCCGAGGCCTTCATCAGCACGCGCGTCTTGCCGGCTTCCACCGTGTCGATGCCGAACGGCGCGCCGGCCCAGCCGACGTCGATCTGGCCGCTCATCACCTGTGTGAACGTGCCGGGCGCGGCGCCGGTCGGCGTCGGCTTGAACGGCACGCCGAAATGCTTCTGTAGCGCGAGCACGGCGGTGTGCGTCGAAGAACCATGGGTCGAATAGGCGACCGTTTTCCCGGCGGCGTCCTGCACCGTCTTGATCGGGGAGTTCGCCGGCACGTACCAGAAGAGCTGGCTGCCGCCCGTGAAGGTCGAGCCGATGATGCGCACCGGCGCCCCCTTGGCGAACGCAGCGAGCGTGCCGGAGAATCCGACCGCGACCCCAATCTGCGCGCTGTTGGAGATCACGACCTGCTGGGTTTCGCCGCCGCCCTGCGTGTAGAGGATTTCGAGCGACAGGCCGTACTTCTTGAAGATGCCGGCGTTCTGACCGAGCTCGGGCACGAAGGTCTCGCCGACGCCGCGCGCGCCGACCGCAACCTTGAGGTGGTCCTCGGCCCGGGCCTGTGAGGCGGCCGAGACCAGACCCATGGTGGCGAGCGCCGCCACCGACACCGACACTATCGAACGCAACATCCCGGTCTTCCTCCCTCGTTTCTGGCCGGGAACCTAGAGGCTTACCGGACCGGATGGCAATGCCGGCGCCGCCGTGCACGGCAGCCTGCGACGATTGGAGCAGATGTCCGAGATCCGGGACGGCTACGCGCCGTGCCCAATCAGCATGTCGAGCACGAGGCCGCCGAACAGGATCAGGCCGGCGTCGCGGTTCGATTTGAACAACCGCAGGCAGAGGGCCGGATCGTCGACGTCGAGGCGCGCGACTTGCCACGCGAGATGCGCGGCAAAGCCTGCGAGCCCGAGCGCAAAGCCGAGGCCGCCGCCCGCCAGTATGCCGGCGGCGCCGATCAGCAGCACGGCGAGGGAGAAGAAGGTGACGAGCATTGGCTTGGTGCGCGGCCCGAACAGGCGCGCCGTCGACTTGATGCCGATCAGCGCGTCGTCCTCGCGGTCCTGGTGGGCGTAGATCGTGTCGTAGGCGATCACCCAGGCGATGGAGCCGGCATAGAGCAGCAGCGGAGCCCAACCGAGGCGGGCGAACTGCGCCGGCCAGCCCATCAGCGCGCCCCAGGAAAACGCCAGGCCGAGCACGATCTGCGGCCAGTAGGTGATCCGCTTCATGAACGGATAGATCGCCACCACGCCGAGCGACG
>CAYVBN010000500.1:0-4384 GCA_964449645.1 uncultured Hyphomicrobiales bacterium | reverse complement strand
CGACATCATGCGGACGCGGCGCGAGGCGCCCCCCCCCGCGGCCGCGACCATCGCCGGACACACGCGCGCCTTCGTCGAGGTGCAGAACGGCTGCGACCACCGCTGCACCTTCTGCATCATTCCGTTCGGGCGGGGAAATTCACGCTCGGTGCCGATGGGCGACGTCGTCGCGCAGGTGCGTCGCCTGGTCGAGAACGGCTACGCCGAAATCGTGCTCACCGGGGTCGATCTCACGAGCTACGGAACGAACCTGCCGGGCGCGCCGACGCTCGGCCGGCTCGTCAAACAGATCCTCAAGCACGTGCCCGACCTGCCACGGCTGCGGCTCTCCTCGATCGATTCGGTCGAAGCCGACGACGACCTGCTCGACGCCTTCGCCGACGACGCGCGGCTGATGCCGCATCTGCATCTCTCGCTGCAGGCCGGCGACGATATGATCCTCAAGCGCATGAAGCGGCGGCACTCGCGCGCGCAGGCGATCGCCTTCTGCGACCAGGTGCGGCGGCTGCGGCCCGACGTCGTGTTCGGCGCCGACATCATCGCCGGCTTCCCGACCGAGACGGAGGACATGTTCGCCGGCTCGCTCGGCCTCGTCGACGATTGCGGCCTCGTGCATCTGCACGTCTTCCCGTTCTCGCCGCGTCCCGGCACGCCGGCCGCCCGCATGCCGCAGGTCGCGCGCGCGATGATCAAGGACCGTGCGCGCCGGCTGCGGCAGAAGGGCGAGACGGCGCTGCGTGCTCATCTCGACGCGCAGGTCGGAGCCATGCGGCGCGTGCTCGCCGAATCCCCGCACGAAGGCCGCACCGAGCACTTCACGCCGGTGCGCTTCCCGAAGCCGGTCACGCCGGGCGCGATCGTCGACGTGACGATCGCCGGCCACGACGGGCGGTCGCTGACCGCCGCCTGAGACGGCGGCGTTCGCACATTTTCTGTTGGGATGACGGCCGAACTTGCCGCGACGGCGATCCCGCGGCGCATGACCGCGCGAGGATCAACCCGTCGTCAACGTCGATGGCACGATCTATTTCGTGCTGCCGCTGTCACGATCGGAGACGCGATCTCGTCCTGCGTGCGTCGGTCGCGCGAGCAATATGCAAAAACCCCGCGTGCGGTTCGCCGCACGCGGGGTCTGAAACCATAAACCCTGCCAGTACATCCGTGGTCAAGGTGATAGGCTTACCGGCACTGCCGATCAGGCGGTGCGCAGATTGTCCGCCGAGGACTTGCCCGTCCGTCGATCAGCCACGACCTCGTACGAGATTTTCTGTCCCTCGTTGAGGCTTTGCATTCCGGCGCGTTCGACGGCGCTGATGTGCACGAAAACATCCTTGCCGCCATCATCCGGCTGGATGAAACCGAAGCCCTTTTGGCCGTTGAACCACTTCACGGTTCCTTGCGTCATGAGACACTTCTTTCAGATATGTGTTTACGTAGGCCGCGCGGTTGCGCAGCCGGTTCATGTGTCGAGATTTGGAAGAAGGTCGTCAGTTCGACGCACAGTGCGCGGCGAGGCCAAGTCGTTCGGCCGAAACTCGATCTCTCCAATATAGTCCATCAGCGCGGATTCCACAAGGGGCGCGCCAGAATACGAAAAGCTGGCTATTGGGGCGCTGAAGTCCCATGTTAGGTGGACCATCGGTATCGGCTTGGCCCGCTGATGGCTGAGAGACCGGTCGTGCTCCCGCCTCTGAACGAAGGGAGTTCACCGTGACCCAGGTCCATTCCGTCGATATGGCCCACAAGGTCGAACACCGTTGGGAGCGTCGCCCTCGCGCTGGTGTCTCGCCCATGGCTCAGAACGACAATCATGTCGGTGACGGGCTTTGTCCGGTCTGCAAGGGATACGCATCGATCGGTCCCTTGTCTGCCGAGTACTGCGGCAGCGGTCTTGTTCGGCGTCATTGGGAGTGCCGCGCCTGCGGTCATGAGTGGGTTACGGTGCTCCACGTCCTGACTTGATCGCGCCGGCGGCAGTTCGTCCGCCTTGTGTCGGCGATAAGCCGGACCGGATTCCGTCCGTTCCCAATTCTGCGTTTCAACCCAACACGGAGTTAAGCTTTTGCAGGTCTTTGTCCGCGACAACAACGTCGACCAGGCGCTTCGCGTCCTGAAGAAGAAAATGCAGCGCGAGGGGCTGTTCAGGGAACTGAAACGGCGGCGCTTCTACGAGAAGCCATCGGACAAGTCCGCTCGAGAGAAATCGGATGCAATCCGTCGCAGGCGCAAGCTTGCCCGCAAGCAGGCAATTCGGGATGGGCTGATCGCAGCGCCGCCGAAGAAGCGAGTCGAAGGAGGCAGGAATCGCCCCGCCTCGCCGGCCGCGCCCGTGCAATCCAGCCAAACGCAATAAGAGAAGGACCGAGACATGCGCCTCTACATCTTCAAATCAGAAGCGAAGGATGAGCTGCAAGCATTCGCCGGGGATGCCGATGGAAGCAAGCTGCCGGATCGCTTTCGTCCCTGGCAGGCCATCGGTGTCGTCGGTTCCGAGAAGAAGCCACCCCACAATCTGCCAAGAGAGCAGATCGAGGCGGCGATCGAGAGCCAGGGATTTCAACTTTGGCGCATGAAGCCGAAGGCGGCAGCAGGTTGAACCTGGTCGGCCTGACGGTCACGTGATCCTTCGGCGGGTACGCAGTCGTTCACGCGAAGCAGCCGCATCGACGCGCAACAGCACGGGATGGTCATTCTGAAGATACAGCCGTCCCGCGTCAGGCATGCGCTGCCACGGCGGATGATTCCTCGCGCCAGCCCAGTTCCCTCAATCGCGCGCGTATGTGTTCCGGCACGGGCGCGGTGACGCGCACCGGACCGCGTTTCGCAGAGAGCGGCACGACGATCTCCCGCGCGTGCAGATGCAATGCCGGGCCGCCGAAGCGCGGCGCAGTGCCGTAGATGGTGTCGCCGAGGATCGGCCAGCCCATCGCGGCGCAGTGGACGCGAAGCTGGTGGGTGCGGCCGGTGACGGGCTCGAGTGCGAGCCAACTGAGCGTGCGGCCGTTCGACGCTGCGCTTTCGCTGCCCTCCGTCGCGTGGCCCAGCACCTTCCACCGGGTCACCGCCGCAAGCCCGTGCGGATCGGGTTTCATCCACCAGCCGAACGTCGGATCGAGGCGACCCAACGGCATGTCGATCGTTCCCTCCTCGGCGTCCGGACCGCCCTCGACCACCGCCCAGTAGGTCTTGCCCACCTTGCCGTGCTTGAACAGAAGCCCCAGATGAGCGAGGGCCTTGCGATGACGGCCGAGCACCAGACAGCCTGACGTATCGCGATCGAGCCGATGCGCGAGCGCCGGCATCCGGGGCAGGCCGAAGCGCAAGGCGTCGAAATGGTCCTCGAGGCTGGTGCCGCCCTTGGGGCCGCGGTGAACGGGCAGCCCGGCCGGCTTGTCCAGGACCAGCATCAAGCCGTCGCGATAAAGCACGCGCGAAAGCATCTCTTCCGGTGTCATGACGGAACCGCTATCACGACCCCCGGCATGAACGACAGCACGAACACGACCGAACGCACGAGCTGGTGGCGACGGCTGAGCAGCGGCCTGCGCCGCACCTCCGCGTCGATCGGCAACGCCATCACGGATCTGGTGACGCGGCGCAAGCTCGACGCCGCGACGCTCGAGGAGCTCGAGGAGGCGCTGATCCGCGCCGATCTCGGCCTCGACACCGCCGCCCGGGTGGCGGCGGCGATCGGCGAGGGACGTTACGATAAGACCGTCTCCTCCGACGAGGTGAAGGCGATCCTCGCGTCCGAGGTGGAGAAAGTGCTCGCGCCGGTGGCGCGGCCGCTCGTCATCCCGCAGTCGTCCGCCCCGTTCGTCGTGCTGGTGGTCGGCGTCAACGGATCGGGCAAGACGACGACCATCGGCAAGCTCGCCGCGCGGCTGCGGCACGAGGGCCGGCGCGTGATGCTCGCGGCCGGCGACACGTTCCGCGCCGCCGCCATCGATCAGCTCAAGATCTGGGGCGAGCGGACCGGAAGCACGGTGCTCGCACGCGCGCCAGGGGCCGACGCGGCCGGACTCGCCTATGACGCCCTGGCGCAGGCGCGCAGCGACGGCGCCGACGTGCTTCTGATCGACACGGCCGGACGCCTGCAGAACAAGGCCGGGCTGATGGGCGAGCTCGAGAAGATCGTGCGGGTGCTCAAGAAGCTCGATCCCGCGGCCCCGCACGCGGTGCTGCTCGTGCTCGACGCCACCGTCGGGCAGAACGCGCTGTCGCAGGTCGGCGAATTCTCCAAGACGGCCGGCGTCACCGGCCTCGTCATGACCAAGCTCGACGGAACGGCGCGCGGCGGAATCCTGGTCACCATCGCGGCCAAATACGGCCTGCCCGTGCATTTCATCGGGGTCGGCGAAAGCGTCGAGGATCTCGCGCCGTT
>CAYVBN010000499.1:0-3068 GCA_964449645.1 uncultured Hyphomicrobiales bacterium | reverse complement strand
CTACGGGCGACCCGAAAGGTGTGGTCTATCACCATCGCGGCGCGCATCTGCTCGCCATCGGCAACATCGTGACGTGTTCGATGGGCAAGCACCCGGTGTATCTGTGGACCTTGCCGATGTTCCACTGCAACGGCTGGTGCTTCCCATGGTCGATCTCGGTCGTCGCCGGCACGCATGTGTGCCTGCGCGCGGTGCGCGCGGCCGCGATGTACGATGCGATCGCGGACCACAAGGTGACGCATCTGTGCGGCGCGCCGATCGTGATGGCGACGCTCGTCAATGCCCCGGCCTCCGAGCGCAAGCCGCTGCCGCACGCCGTCGAGTTCGTGACCGCCGCGGCGCCGCCGCCCGAGGCGGTGCTCGCCGCCATGCAGGCTGCGGGCTTCAAGGTCACGCATGTCTACGGGCTGACCGAAGTGTACGGCCCGGCGGTGGTCAACGAATGGCACGCCGCGTGGGACGCGCTGCCGCTCGCCGAGCAGGCGGCCAGGAAGGCGCGCCAGGGCGTGCGCTATCCGGTGCTCGAGGAACTCGACGTGCGCGATCCGCAGACGCTCGCGCCGGTCCCGCGCGACGGCCAGACGCTCGGCGAGGTCATGTTCCGCGGCAACGTGGTGATGAAGGGCTACCTCAAGAACAAGGCCGCGACCGAGAAGGCGTTCGCGGGCGGGTGGTTCCGCTCCGGCGACCTCGGCGTCATGCATCCGGACGGCTACATCCAGCTCAAGGACCGCTCGAAGGACATCATCATTTCGGGCGGCGAGAACATCTCCTCGATCGAGATCGAAGACGCGCTCTACAAGCACCCGGCCGTGCAGGCTGCGGCCGTGGTGGCGAAGCCCGACGAGAAGTGGGGCGAGACGCCGTGCGCGTTCGTCGAGCTCAAGCCGGGCGCCGAGGCGAGCGCCGAGGAGCTGATCGACTGGTGCGGCGGCCGCCTCGCGCGCTTCAAATTGCCGAAGCACGTCGTCTTCACGGAACTGCCGAAGACGTCGACCGGCAAGATCCAGAAGTTCAAGCTGCGGGACATGGCTAAGACGGTGTGAGGTCGCGCGTCGACATCCGCGACGCACAGTACCCGTGCGCGCCAACGTCGCGCACCGCCCCGGCCCCGCCTCGTGGGGCCGGATCCCGTCGCCGCCCCCTGAGAGGGGTGTACGAGCGCCTGGGCTCGCCTCGGCGCCATCCCCGACAGCCCTGAGGCCCGCCAGCCGGCCTCCCGCCCCCTCCTTGTTGCCGTGAATCCTGAATTGTTCGCTAAAAAAGATATATCTTGCGCTATGACTGAATGAGACCTATCTTACGATATATCTCAACGATACGGAGGACCGACATGTTCGGCATGAGACATTCCCACTGCGAGGAACGCTGGGCCGCCGGCCGTCACGGGCGCCGCCACGGAGGCTTCGGCTGGGGCGGGCGCCATGGCATGGGCGGCGGCGACATGATGCGCGCCGGCCGCATGCTGGCGCAGGGCGACCTGCGCCTGATCGCGCTCGCGCTCATCGCGGAGCAGCCGCGCCACGGCTACGAAATCATCAAGGTGCTGGAGGAGAAGACCGAGGGCTGGTACGCGCCGAGCCCCGGCATCGTCTACCCGACCCTCACCTATCTGGAGGAAGCCGGCTACGTGACGGCGCAGATGGAAGGCGCGAAGAAGCTCTACACCATCACCCAGGAAGGCCGGGCGTATCTCGAGGAAAACCGCGATTTCGTCGACGCCGTGCTCGAACGGCTCACGCAGGTGGGCGAGAAGATCGCCCGCATGCGCCGCCGCCAGCAGGAGCGCGAGGACGAGAGCGGATCCTCCGTGTCGCCGCTGGTGCGCGCCGCCCTGCTCAACCTGCGCGAGGTCGCGGCCAAGCGCCTGGCGGAGGACGCCGACGCCGAACCGAAGGTGGTCGACGTGCTGGCGCGCGCGGCGGCCGAGCTGAAGCGCAGCTGAAACGCGGTTGCGAAGCGCGCCCGCTGGCGGCGCTATGCCTGCGCCCGGGTGAGTTCCAAGACCCGGGCGCCGGTCTCGCGGCAAATCTTCAGAGTGGCTGCGCGGCGCTCAATCGACCTTGAGCTTGAGCTTGTGGATCAGCTCCGCCCACTTCGTGTGCTCGCGCGCGATGTCGGCGGTGTAGTCGTCGGGCGTGCTGGTCAGCGGCTCGCCGCCCTCCTGGACGATCCGCGCCTTGACCTCCGGGGTGGTGACCAGCGCGCGCAGTTCCTTGTTCAGCCGATCGACGATCGGACGCGGCGTGCCGGCCGGCGCCAGCAGCCCGTAGCGCAGCACGGCGTCGAAGCCGGGAAGCCCCGATTCGGCGACCGTCGGCACGTCGGGCAGGAGGCTGAAGCGGTTGAGGCTCGTCACCGCGAGCGCGCGCAAATTGCCGGCCTGCAGATTTCCGAGCGCCGGCGGCAGCACCCCGAAGGCGACCGGGACGTGGCCGCCGAGCAGATCGTTCATGACCGGCGCCGTGCCCTTGTAGGGGACGATGGTGAAATCGACCCCGGCCATCGACTTGAACAGCTCGGCGCACATGTAGCCGCCGGTGCCGAGCGCCGAGGTCCCGACATTGAGCTTGCCGGGCTCCTTCCTGGCGAGCGCGATCATCTCCTGGATCGACTTCGCCGGGAACGACGGATGCGCGAGCAGCGCGACCGGCATCGCCGCCATCAGGCCGACCGCGGCGAAGTCCTTGCGCGGGTCGTATCCGGCATTGGCGTAAAGGCTCGGATTGATCGAGATCGTCCCGGTATGGCCGAGCAGCAGCGTGTAGCCGTCCGGCTCCGCGCGCGCCACCGCACGCGTGCCGATATTGCCCCCGCCCCCGCCGCGATTCTCGACGATCACCTGCTGGCCGAGCGAGGCCGAGAGCTTCTCGGCCACGATGCGCGCCATCGAGTCGACCCCGCCGCCCGGCGGATAGGGGACGATGAGGGTGATCGACCGCGTCGGGTAGCCCTCGGCCGCGTCGGCGCGCATGCCGAGACCCAGCATGGCCGCGACCAGAGCCATGGCGAGCAGAACCCGCTGCATTCTCTCCTCCCCGTTTTTTCGTTGGTTGGAAAAAATCTTT
>CAYVBN010000498.1:0-4063 GCA_964449645.1 uncultured Hyphomicrobiales bacterium | reverse complement strand
AGAAACAGGAACAGCACCACGCCGACGACGAGGATCGACTCGATCAGGGCGCGTTGAACGTTGCCGGGCGCCGTGTCGATGAAATCCGATTGGCGGAACACCACGCGGTCGACGCGGACCCCGGCAGGCGCGCCTTGTTGCAGAACGCGCAGCGCCGCGGTTGCGGCCTCGGTCACGATCCGGGTATCAGCCCGCGGCTGTTTCTGGACGGACAGGATGACGGCGTCCCGACCGTCGACCCCGGCGCTCCCGCGCGACGGCTTCGGTGCGATGCTCGCATGCGCGACCTGCCGCAGCAGGATCGGCGTGCCGTTCCGTGTCGCCACCACGAGATGGCCGAGCGTGTCGAGATCGGCAGGGGACGCGATCGCCCGGATGACGAATTCCGATCCGCCCTGATCGACGTAGCCGCCGCCGCTGTTGGTGCCGAAGCGCGCCAATGCGCGCTCGAGGTCGGCGATCGAGACGTCGAGCCCGGCCATCAGGGCCGGCTGCGGCGCGATGCGAAATTGCCGGACGTCTCCGCCGATCGGAATGATCTGCGAGACTCCGGGGATTGCGGCGAGGCGTGGACGAACCACCCAGTCGGCAAGGCTGCGTAAATCCATCGGCCCGGTGCTGCCATCGGAGGTGACCGCGACCAGCATGATCTCGCCCATGATCGAGGACACCGGCTGGATCTGCGGGACGAGACTGCGCGGAAGCTGGTCGCGCGCGAGCGCCAGGCGTTCCGCGGTCTGTTGGCGCGCCGCGACCACGTCCGCGCCCCAGTCGAGCTCGACGTCGATGACCGAGAGACCGACGGTCGAACTCGAGCGAATCCGCAGGGCCGAGGTCAGCCCGGACAGCGCGAGCTCGAGCGGACGCGTGACGAGGCTCTCCACCTCTTCGGCGGCGAGCCCGGGCGCCTCCGTCATCACCGTCAGGCGCGGCCGATCGACATCGGGCAGGACGTCGATGTCGAGGCTGCGGGCCGCGAGGAGCCCGAGAAAGGCGAGGACGGCCGCCGCCGCGAGCACCGCAACGCGATGGCGTAGGCTCACGCGGACGAGGGGGCCGATCACGGGTCAGCGCACCTGGTTCACGAAGGTCGCCCCCGCGGTCACGATCCGCATGTCCGGATCGATGCCGCTCGTCACCAGCACGCGATCGGCGTCGAGCGGAACGGCACGGACCACATGCGGCACGAACGTCTCCGGTGTCGTGTGTTCCCACACCGTCGTGAGATTGTCGCTGCCGCGCACGACGGCCGCGCGCGGCAAAGCCACGCCGTCGATCTGGCGCGCTTCGCTCAGAAGGACGCGCACCGGCGTGCCGATGTCGATCTGCGCCTTCGGCTCGGCCAGGGAGAACAGGAGCGGCACCGCCTGCTGCTGCAGGACGCGGCCACGGCCGACGAAGGCGAGCTTCAGCGTCCGGCCGTCCTCGGTCGCGGCCGTGGCCGTTCGGATGCCCTCGGACGGCAGCGGGTCGAAGCTCCAGGCTTCGATGCGGGCGGCCTCGCGATCGACGATGTCGAACAGGAGATCGCGTTCCGCCACGACCTGTCCGGCCGTGACGGCAGCCGACGCGACCACGCCATCGGCCGGCGCCCTGATTTCGATTTTCTGGTTGAGGGTCGCGAGCACCGCCTCTTTCTGCTGCGTCAGCGCCTGCGACTGGATCTGCAGCTCCTGCAGCAATCCGGCCGTCGCGTCGCTCTGCGGCATGTTGGGGTTGACGGGCCCGATCGCGTCCGCGCGCGGCACCAGCAGCGCCATGTCGCGCTCGATCTGGGTGAGCGATTGCCGCAGCGAGGCCTCCTCGAACGTGCTCAGCGTCGGGATCAGATACGCGAGCACCTGGCCGGCGTGAATCTCCTGCCCGAGATGCGGAAAGCCGTCGGGACCGGGATCGATCCGCCCGCTGCGGACGGCCTGGACGCGCGCGGACCGGTTCGGGTCCGGCACGACCCGTCCGAACACCTCGCGAACGGGGGCTTCGCTGCTCAGGCGGGTGGGATCCGTGCGGACCGCGAGCAGGCGCTGCGTCTCTTTCGGCAGGAACACCGAGCCGTCCGCGCGCCGATGCGGCGAGGAATGGCCGTCGTCCAATGCCGCAGCCTGCGTCTGTTCCTGGCCGGAGCTGCCGGTCGCCAGCAAGACGGCCGCCATCAGCAGGGCAAGCAGGGCGCCGCCCCAGCGCGCCCGGCCGGGTTGCAGCACGATCATCGCGAGCCCGAAACCGAGCGCCGCGAGCGCGGAGCCGCGCAGCCACTCGCTGCGACGGCCGGCCGGCTGCGCGTCCCGCACCGCAACGGAGCCGATCGTCAACGGGCCCGAGACACTGTCTTCCTGCCCGGACATCCGCACCAGAATGGTGATCTGCCGCGTCCCGTTCGCGGTCAGCCAGTCTGTCGACGCGTGGTAAATGCCGGCATCCCACTCGGCCGCCGCGACGGTCCGGCTGTCGCCCGAGATGGTGACCTCGGCCCCCGTCACCGGCGTGTTGCGATCGGCATCATCGACATAGACGACAAGGTCGCGGTCTTTTGGCACTGCAACAATCTGGACGTGCTCCGCGCGGCCGCCGAAATGTTCTCCGTCGGCAGCCTGCGCCGCCGGCGGTCCGCCCAGATCGTGATCGTCATGGGCGGGCAGGCGCGTGACGCCGGTGGCCAGAACGATAGCCGCTAGGAGCGCGCCCAGGATCACCCGCGGGACAGGCCCGAGGGAGACACGCGCGGCTGCGATCGCCGTTCCGACCCGACGTCCCCGGTTCATCTGGTGATTGGATCCCGTACCGTTCGGTCAGTATAGCAAGGATCCAAGCCGCGACACGAGGGCCGTCCGACGACAAGGCGATTGAGCGCTCCGTGTCTTGCGGCTACGGATAGGGAATGAACCAGCGTGGGCGATGCCGCCGATGAGCACCTACGAACTCAACAAGCTGCTGCGTGACGTCAATCGCAACCCAGCGATCCGGGCGCGTTACTTCGCCGACCCGGCCGACGTGGCGGCGGGCTACGACCTGAGCGAGGAGGAGCGGCGGGCGCTGATCGCGCGCGACGTCCGGGCGCTCTACCGGCTCGGCGTCCACGGCCTGATCCTGCGGCCGTTCACCATCCTGCACGAGATATCCGAGCCCGATTATCTGAACGCCATCAGGGGATAGCGCCATGCCGATCGTTTTTGCCTGCGCCGCCAGCCATGCGCCCGGGATCCGGGCCTGGACCGAGCGCGCCCCGAAGGAGCAGGTCGATAGCCTGTTCGGCGGCTACGACGCGCTGCGTCGGGATCTGGAGGCCGCCGATCCGGACACGGTCGTGCTGCTCACCTCGGAGCACTGGGCCAATTTCTTTCTCGATCACATCGGGGCTTTTTGCGTCGGCCGGGCGGAGAAGTACGAGGGGCCGATCGAGCCGTGGCTGCGGGTCGAGAAATCCTACGTGCGCGGCAATCCTGCCCTGGCCGGGCGCATTCTCGAGCACTGCTACGCCAACGGATTCGAGCTGAGCTACGCGCACGAAATGAAGTTCGATCATGGCACGATGGTGCCCTTGAGCTTCCTGTTGCCGAAGATGGACCGGAAGGTCGTGCCGATCATGTTCAACACGCTGGCGACCCCGCGTCCGACGGCGGCGCGATGCCTGGCGCTCGGCCGGACGTTGCGGCCCGTGCTCGACGAAGCCCCAGAGCGCATCGCCGTGGTGGCGACGGGCGGCCTGTCGCACGATCCGGGGGAGGTCAATCACGGCGTGATCGACACCGCGTTCGATGCGCGCTTCCTCGACAACATGGCGGCCGCCCGGCTCGAGCAACTGGCGAGCTATTCGGATGCCGAACTGCTCAAGGCCGGCGCCGGGACGCTCGAACTGCTGGCCTGGATCTGCCTTGCCGGCGTCATGGGCGGGCGTCCCGCCCGCGTCGTCGCCTATCAGGCGGTGAAGCCCTGGGCGACCGGAATGGGCATGATCGCCTACGATCGGGCCGCGTGACCGGTCGGGGCGTGCGTTTCGTGATGATCGAGCCGTTGCGGTCGATCACTGCCGATGCCGGCAAGTGTCCGCCGGCCACCTGTTCGC
>CAYVBN010000497.1:0-13535 GCA_964449645.1 uncultured Hyphomicrobiales bacterium | reverse complement strand
CCGATTTACGCTTGGCCTTGCGCACGATCTTCTCGATCGCACGGAATTCGTCACGGGCCGACCGGCGGGCAAGCGCCTCGATGGCGTGATAGATCGCGATGAGGCGTTCGCCCACCGGCGTAACCACGGCGCCCCCTCCCTGGCGGCCGCCCATGATCGGCGCAACCGCAGGCTTTTCCATCGACGAATTGATGCTGTCGACCAGGAGCCAGGCGCGACGATAGGACATGCCGACCTTGCGCGCTCCGGCCGAGATCGAGCCGGTTTCGCGGATCGCTTCGAGCAGGGCGATCTTGCCGGGACCGATCCGGTCGCCATTCGTCAGGTCGATGCGAATGCTCAGGCGCGTCTCGGCCATGATCGTCCGCCAGCGGTTCCGCAGGGAAGAACACCGCGAAACCACGCGTGCCGTCAATGGGACCTTCGAAGTCCATGCGAGACGCCCGGACCGTCAAAACGAAATTGCTGCACGACAGTATAGTCGTTATATCCAAAAGGATACAGCTTAAAAATCAGCGCGTGAGGACTTTGCTCGCATCTCACGGCTCACCGAATTGGCGCAGCCACATGGTGAAAATGGATTGGGCCTGCGTGCGCACGCGATCCGACAAGACGGCTGTCGCACGCCTCAGCTCTGGAACGGAGATGCGGGCCGTCGCAAGTTCGACGGCATGTCCGACGTACCATTTCTCCAGAGCGGCCGGATCGACCTCCAGGTGGAACTGAAGTCCCAACCCGTACGTGTCGACGCTGAACGCCTGGTTCTCGTAGTTGGCGTTGGAGGCGAGGCGGCTGGCTCCGGCCGGCAGATCGAAGGTGTCGCCATGCCAATGAAGCACACGCGCGCCGTCACCGGCGAGCGGCTGCAGGCACGACGCACGTCCTTCCGCGGTCAGATCGACCGCTCCCCAACCGATCTCTTTGGTCGCGCCGGCGAACACCTTCGCTCCCAGCGCCGCGGCCATGAGCTGTGCCCCAAGACAAATTCCCAGGGTAGCGCGCCCCGCAGCGAGCCGACGCTCCAGGACCCTGATCTCGTCCAGGAGGAATGGATAGTCTTTCGTGTCGTAGACACCGATCGGGCCCCCGAGGACGATCAGCAGATCGCTCTGCTCGATCGCCGGATCGCGGAGGTCGTCGGCCGGCGCCTCCCGGTAGGAGACGGACCAGCCATTTTGGCTGAGGATCGGTCCGAGCAGGCCCAGGTCCTCGAAGGCGACATGGCGGAGGGCGACCGCCGAACGCTGGCTCTCAGGCATATCCACCTCCGCACGGGATCAAGTCAGGTGACGCGGAGCGGGTGCCGCGATATTGGACCGAATATATCGAATATAGTGACATCCGCCGGTGCGCGCGAACGCCGCCGGCCGCCGAGTGGGGATCGAGATCATGGCCGACCTGCATGACGAAGAACTGGCGCGAATCCTCCTCGATGACTGTCCCTATTCCGACCCGACCACGGAAGGCCTCGGCATCGATGACATTACGGCTTCGGCCAGGCTCTCCGCGCACGGTGAAATGGTCGTCTGCGGCGTCGAGGAAGCCGCGCGGATGTTCGAACTGTCCGGTGCCGAGGCCAAAGCGGTGGTCGGCTCGGGCGCGGTGGTGGCGGCCGGGGCCTTGCTGCTGGCGGTTCGGGGACGGGGCGGCCAGATCCATCGCACCTACAAGATGGCGCAGACGCTGATCGAGATTCTGTCCGGCATAGCGACGGCGACGCGCGCCATCGTTGATGCGGCGCAGACATCGAACCCGTCCTGTCGCGTCGCCTGCACACGCAAGCACATGCCCGGCATGAAGCGCTGGGCGCTGCGTGCCATTCACGCCGGCGGCGCCGCGCCCCATCGGCTCGGACTGTCCGACTATCTTCTCGTCTTCGACGAGCACCGGGCCTTGCTCGATCCGGCCACGCCGCTCTCCGACCACTTTTCGAAGCTCAAGGCGAGTGCGCCGGAGCGGCGGCTGGCAGCCGAAGCCGCGACGCTCGAAGAGGCTTTGACGCTGGCCAAAGCGGGCGCCGAGATCGTGCAGGTCGACAAGATGTCACCCGATCAGGTCGCCGCTGTTGCCAAAGCGCTCGCCAAATTGGCGCCGCGGCCGCTGCTGGCCGCAGCGGGCGGCATCAACGCCTCGAACGCTGCCGCCTATGCGGCCGCCGGCGCGGATCTGCTGGTGACGTCGGCGCCTTATTACGCGCCGCCACGCGACGTGAAGGTGACGATCGCACGGGCCTGAGAATCCGGCCGCTGCACTTCGACCTCGTCGAGATGCAGCCGCACCGGATCGCCCGGGAACCCACCATGCGTCAACCATTCGATCGCGCGGGGCATGGCATGACCGCCACGCCATAGGCTATATTTGACAGAATATAGCGTCGGACGGAGCGCCATCACGATGTCAGAGCGACTGCTGAAAGAATTTGAACAATTCTTCGACGATTTGCCCGCGGCTGTCCGGGGCGAACTCTCGTTCATGATGGTGACGCTGGCCGACGAGACCTTCGTGGCGTCCGAAGGCGAGTTTGCCTTCGAATCCGCCGCACGACGCTTGTTCAGTGCTCAGACGCCTATCGGCCGGCTCGGAAATCTCATCCACGCCGTGTCGATCTTCGACGTGTATTTCGCCATGGATGCGCGCAAACGGTTCGGCTCCACCAGGTCCACGTCGCAGATGTCATTGAAAAACGCCAAGACGTCATCCATGGTGAACCACTATGCCGACCAGATCGACGCCATCAAGGAGGCGAGACGCCGGTGGCGGGAACTGCGCCGGACCCGGTTGACCTCCGAGGCGATCGCCGACGCGCTGACTCCGCCGAAGCCCGCAAGGCGGAGGCGCAACGGCGCCGTCTCGCCGGCGCGACGAGAGAACGGACAAGGAAAGCTCAATCATGACGCCATATCCTGAAATCGAGCTCTACATCGGGGGATGCTGGAAGAAAGCAGCGGGACAGCCGGTGCTCAACCCGGCCGACGAGAGCGTGCTGGGCACGGTCCCGACAGCGTCACGGTCAGACCTCGATGCCGCATTGGATGCGGCCGAAACCGGTTTCAAAACATGGAGCAGGATGTCGCCGGCCAAGCGTTCCGAGATCATTCTCAAGGCGGTGGCGCTGATGCGCGAGCGTATCGAGGAGATGGCGATTGCGATGACGCTCGAGCAAGGCAAGCCGATCGCCCAGTCCCGCCTCGAAATCCTGCGCGGCTGCGAAATCATCGAATGGGACGCCTCGGAAGGCCGCCGCACCTATGGCCGCATCATTCCGAGCGAGCCGGGCATCAGGCACACGGTGCTGCGCCAGCCGATCGGCGTGGTTGCGGCGTTCTCGCCGTGGAATTTCCCGATGAGCTCGCCGGCGCGCAAGGTCGGCGGCGCGCTCGCCGCCGGCTGCTCGATCATTCTGAAAGCGTCGGAAGAGACGCCGGCCGGCGCCGTGCAGCTTGTCCGCGCTTTCCACGATGCGGGCTTGCCGGCCGGGGTGTTGAACCTCGTATTCGGCAAGCCGGCGGAGATCTCCGAGTATCTCATTCCGCAAGATCTGGTGCGGTTGCTTACCTTCACCGGCTCGATCGCCGTCGGCAAGCGTCTGGCAGAGATGGCCGGCCGCCACATGAAGCCCGCGATCATGGAGCTCGGCGGCCACGCGCCCGTCATCGTGTGCGACGACGTCGACCCGGTGACGACCGCGGCGACCTCGGTGACGGGCAAGTCGCGCAACGCCGGCCAGATCTGCGTCTCGCCGACCCGCTTCTACGTGCAGGAGAAAATCTACGACCAGTTCACACAGGCGTTCGCCGAGAAGGCAAAGGCGATCAAGGTCGGTGACGGTCTCGATCCCTCGAACCAGATGGGTCCACTGGCCAACCATCGGCGCATCGAGGCGATGGAGACGTTCGTTGCCGACGCCAAAGCCAAGGGCGCCCGCCTGCTCGCCGGCGGCGAACGGCTCGGCAACCGCGGCTACTACTTCCCACTGACGGTGCTGGCGGATGTGCCCGACGAGGCCCGCGCGATGCGCGAGGAGCCGTTCGGCCCGCTCGCGCTCATCAATCCGGTATCTTCGCTGGACGAGGCCATCGAGAAGGCCAACGCCCTGCCCTATGGACTTGCGGCCTACGCGTTCACCCGCTCGGCGCGCAACGCCGATCAGCTTGCCGAAGGCGTCGAGGTTGGAAATCTCTCGATCAACAATCTGGTGGCCTCCATCGCCGAAACGCCGTTCGGAGGCGTCAAGGACAGCGGCTACGGGCGCGAGGGCGGCACTGAAGGTCTGTCGTACTACACGGTGGTGAAGAACGTATCGCATCTCATGATGTGAGCCCCCTCTGGAGCGGCTGGTCCGATCAATGACGCGAAACGGAGACGACCCGACAGAACGCGCTCCTTTTGGAGGAATTCCCCGAAGCCTGGCGGATTGCCATCCGGCGCGGGCTCATGACTGACGAGGCACTCCGGCTCCCGGCGGCGCACTAGCTAGCGCATCAGCATCTGATAGGCCGCGAGCACGATTTCGAGCAGGATCAGAATGACGATCGTCTGCTCCAGCCGCAGCGAACGCTTGGTGTCGATGATATCGGTGAGCGCATTGGCGGTTTCGGCAATGACCTCGAGCTTGCGCGAAAGCGTGTCGGCGCGCTCCTGGAGCTCATACTCGTCCTCGAGGCGCGCATACAGACGTTCGAGATCTGGTCGATCCCACAGCACGTCCGGCTTCTCCGCAATCGCGACGCGGCCCGAAACCCGGTGGCGGACGAGCAGGGCTCGGCCGATGAGCTGCAATATGGCCCGGCGCCCGCCGGGGGTCCGGCCGTCCTCCGCCAACCTGCGGGCAAACGGCTCCGTGACGTCGAGAACCGTCGAGACATCGCGTTCGTCCTTGGCGAGCACGACGCTCTTTGCCAGCGCGTCGGCGATGACGACCATGTGCTCAGGCGTCAGCGCCTTGAGGACGATCGGACCTCCGGGTTGAATCTGCTCGTCCTTCTCGGGCGCAATCTCGACAAGAGCTGTTTCCTCTTCGCGTTTCTGCTGCAGACCGATAATTCGGGACTGGAGACTGCGCAGAACCTCGTCCTCCTCCAAGGGGGACATGCCGATCAGGATGGCGACTCCATACCGGAAGAGGGTCACGACGCCGTCCTTCCCGGCCCGGAAGGCCAAGGGCGTCGTCGAGAGCACGTCCCGGCGCTCGAGGCCTGACGTGTCGATACGGTCGCCGATCAGAAGAGCCCTGATGGTCTTTTGTTCCGCCACGCTCACCCTCCAATCACCACGATAATCCGTTCGCCAAGCGTGACGTTCAATCGGGGAGGTCGGTGGCCGGAATCCGCTCAAGCCGTCATCCGCAAATGCAGGCCTTCCTCTGCCCAAGGTTCCGACCAAAGTCGTATAGGACTGCGCGCCGGACAGCATTGCAAAACCGTATAACTGTAAGTGATCCGCGCTCCGCGTCGCCTCTTGATTGTGACAACTCGACCGATTTTTATGTACGCTCGACGGAACACTTGGGGCGAGCGGCCCGGCGGACATCATCCCTACCGTTATTGCTCGCCACCGGCTGAGAGCGCCATCAAATCGCTACGGCACGGGTTCTGATCGGCTGTATCGACGGGGACGACCGCATGCGCCGCCAGCCCAGGGAAATCGAGCTCAAGTTCCAGCTCGAGCCGGAGAGTGTTTCCGCCCTGCTGCATCATCCTGCGTTGAAGACGGCGAAGAAGCCTGCGGACGTCGAGGAACAAGCATCCACGTATTTCGATACGGATCGCCTCGACCTGAAAAAGGCAGATATTCTTCTTCGGGTGCGTCGGACTGGCAAGAAGCGGATCCAGACGGTCAAGCTCGGGAATGGAACAGGGCTGTTCGCGCGCGGCGAATGGGAACGCATCATCACATCCGATGAGCCGGACTTTTCGGCCGCGAAGCACACCCCGCTGTCGCGCGTACTCGACTCCAAGGTCAGACGACGGCTGCGCCCCGTGTTCCAAACCCTGATCCAGCGAAGACGATATCGATTGATGGAGAATGGTTCGTCAATCGAGGCCGCGGTCGATCAGGGACAGGTGACGACAGATGCAGGCTCGTTGCCGCTGTGCGAGCTGGAGCTCGAGCTCAAGCAAGGACGCGTCAAGGACCTGTTTCGGGCGGCACGAAATATAGGCCGTAGCATCCCGATGACGCTTGCGACGAAAAGCAAATCCGCTCGAGGATATGACCTGCTCGCCGGCACGGATGGGCGCAGCGCGGCCAAGACTGCGGAATTCGCCTTGAACAAACGTGCGCGAACCGGCGCAGCGTTCCAGGCCATTGCAAGGCGCTGTTTGCAGCAAATCGTCGAGAATGTGCCTGCCGTGTCCCGCGGGAATGGAGACGCCTTGCATCAGATGCGCATTGGCCTGCGCCGCTTGCGGACCGCCATCTCGCTTCTATCCGAAATGCTGGCCGACACCAAGCGGGAATTTATCAAGGCGGAATTGAAATGGGCGTCGGCGGAGTTGAGCCGAGCGCGGGATATCGACGTGTTCGAATCGGAAGTCGGCACTCACGCGAATGGGACGGACGGCGATGATCTCTCGGGGGTCGACCGGCTGCGCAGAGCGCTCAAGGTAAAACGCGAAGGCGCGTTCCACCAAGCAGGTGAAGTGGTGCGTTCCGCACGCTTCCGAAATCTTTTGCTTGAAACCAGCGAGTGGATCGAGACGGGCGACTGGATAACATCGAAACACAAACGCTGTCGCGAGCTGCGGGATATGCCGATCCGGAAATTCGCCCGGAAGGAGCTCGCCCGTCGCTATAAAAAGGTCTTGAAGCGGGGCAAGGGGTTGGAGCAGTTGAATGAAGCGCAGCGCCACAAGCTGCGAATCGCGGGTAAAAAGCTGAGATATGCGGTTGAGTTTTTCAAGACCCTCTTTTCGAAGAAGCCGCAGACCCGTCGCTCGGATCGGCTTTTGAAGTCGCTGAAAACCTTTCAAGACGCTCTCGGGGCCTTGAACGACATCAGGGTGCGCGAGTTGCTGGCGCGCGATATCAGCCAGTATTCGGAGGCCGGGGAAGATGAAGCCGCCGCTCGCGAAGCTGCGTTTGCGGCCGGGGTTCTCCTCGGGATCGAGAAGGCCGGTGTCCCGAAACGGCTCGCCGAGGCCGACGCGGCATATTCGCGATTGAGACGAGCCAAGGTTCCCTGGCGCCGATCATAGCGGCGACCGCTGGGTCCACGTCGGTATCGACCGCGAGACGTTACGGTATTGTCGATCGTACCTGTCGAGTCTGACATCCGTGGTGCGGTCCGCCCTCGGCCGGCACTCGTCTGGGAGCGAACGGCCGGCCACCATGTAGAAGACCGCCTCCGCGATGTTCGTCACGTGATCGCCAATGCGCTCCAGGTTCTTTGCGCAAAACAACATGTGAACGGAGTTCCCGATCAAGCGGGGATCTTCCATCGCGACCGTTGTGACGTCGTGAAAGACCATGGTGTAAAGACCATCCACCTCGCTATCGCGCTCCCAGACCGCGAACGCCTTCGCCTCGTCCCGAGAGGAAAGGCTTTGCACGATGTCGTGCATTTGATCGAGCACCTTCTCGGATAGCGAAACAAATTGGCTTGTCGGAGGCATGCGGGCTCGCGAACCGAGCGCCAAAGCGCGCTTGGCGATATTTTTAGCCAGATCACCTATTCTTTCCAGCTCCCGGGCGGTTCGCAGCAATGCGATAAGGGTTCGCAAGTCGACCGCGAACGGCTGACGCCGCGCGATCGTCGCAATCGCTTGGATTTCGATCTCGGTTTGCTGGGCATCCACCCACTTGTCGAGATTGATGACCTGCTGGGCCAGGCTCGGCTTATTTTGTACGAATGCGTCGACGGCGGAGGCGATCTGATTTTGCGCGAGCTTGCCCATTTCCATGTTGAGGCGAAGCAGTTCGGCAATCTCGATGTCAATCGCTTTGGCTGTACGTTGCATCTCGCGACAAAGCTCTATGCGACCTGAGTGATGTCGCGAGACGGCATCTCGAATGGAATCGAGGCGTTAGACCGCCGCGAATCAACAGGGGAGCGGCTACCAGTATGGCTCTCTGCATGACAGAGGGGTGACAAAACCGGTGAGCGTGTTCAATCGAAAAAGAAAACACTCTACTACCGTTGATCACCTGTACAGCCACACCCGCGGACGTCCGGAACCATGCGTCTTCGCAATGGCGAGCGCCATTTGGCCAGGGAATGTTGCTGTCATCGGTGAACCGAGGGCCGAGAGGCGCCCCCGCCTCTCCCCGCCCCGGTGCAAACTGGGAAAATCAAAGCCGCGCTTTTGCACCTGACGCGGCAGAGCTGCGCGCTATTGGCTGCCTTCTTCCAGGGTCGGCTTGCTCAACCCGATCTCGGGAGCGGCGCTCTGCAGCAGCGCCACCAGCTCCTCGCTGTCGGCGCGCAGCCTTTCTCCGTCGAGACGCCGCAGGTCGGATATGATGACCTTGTGCTGACCCGCTTGGCCGGGATCGGACACATATCGCACGAGATCACCCTCGTCTTGGAGCAGGAAATCAGCCGTTCAACCGTCCCAAGGTCGCGCGGTCGCGGAGCACGACGCACCGTGACGAGGGGAGCTCGATGGTCGCTGCGGCTTCGAGCCGCGTAATCGTCCGCGACACCGTCTCGATCGTCAGGCCGAGATAGTCCGCAATATCCTGGCGGGACATCGGCAACTCGATCCGGTTCCCGTTCGGGCCGCGTTTCGCCATTTCCAGGAGGAAGCCGGCAACCCGTTCTTCCGCCGTTTTCACGAGCGCCATCAGGTGCTCTTGAATTCGCGCCAGTTCCCTGCTTGTCATGGTCCAAAGCTCGTGGGCGACGTCGCTGTCCCGCGCGGCCAAGGCTGCGAGTGCGCTGCGCTTGACGACGATGACCTTGGAATCGGTGATCGCCTCTGCCGAGAATGTGTGAGCGTCCCCGTTTTCGAGCCCGAACACGTCCCCCGGCATGTAGAAGGCCCCGATCTGCCGCCGCCCGTCAGCAAGCACCTTGTACGTACGAACCGCCCCCTCCACGACCTTGTAGAGATAGTCGGCCGGCTCGTTTTCGCCGTAGATCTCGGTGTTGCGCCTGAAGGCCATCGGCGCGCCCATCATGTCCATGGTCCCGGCGCCGGATCGAGGCTGCCGCGACGGAATATTGCTTCTGAACGACCGGGTCTGCGGGGTGTTCTGCATGATCATGTCCATACCCTCCATATGAGGGTATGCGTACGAGAGGCGCCCTGGTCTGAAAATTCAGATATCATCCCTAAGGGATGTTCCTTAGCCCCGGGGCGGAGGTTCCGGCCAGAGGGACCGGCCGCCGTTCCGCCGGCCGTCGATCCCGCCGGAAGCAGGTCCATGCCGTCATCTCGATGATCTCCGCGCTCCTAAATTCACGCCCTGGACTGTCCGGATGGCGGAAATCCGTTGTGGCGTATGGCCTTACGTTAGGCTTCGTCACCCTGGTTTTCTTTATGCGCGCCTGGATGGCGCCCACGCTCGACGATCGGCCGCTTTATCTCTTCCTTGTCCCGCCCGTCATCGTCGCCGGGATCATTGGTGGCGTAGGGCCCGGGATAACCGCGACAATTTACGCGATGCTGCTGCAGATGTTCGCCAGCGGCGAATACCGCACGTTGATCGACCCCGACAGCCCGCTATTCGGAATCGAGGTCGCGCGCGCGGTCACCTTCGTCATCGTGGGGGCCGGCGTCGCCTGGTTCGGCGAACGCCTCCGACGCGTGCGATTCAAAGCCGCAGAGAACATGCGGTCCGCGCTTGCCGGCCAGGCGCATCTTCAATCGATCCTCGATACGATTCCCGAGGCCATGATCGTCATCGACGAGAGCGGCAGCATCCAGTTGTTCAGCGCCGCAGCCGAACGGTTGTTCGGCTATACCGCGGCCGAAGCGATCGGCCAGAACATCAAGATCATGATGCCTTCTCCTTACCGCGAGGAGCACGACAGTTATCTCGCCCGCTATCTCAGGACCGGCAAGCGGCGGATCATCGGTATCGGCCGGGTTGTGGTGGGGCAACGGAAGGACGGCTCGACCTTCCCGATGGAATTGTCGGTCGGGGAAATGCGATCCGACAATCAGCGGTTTTTCACCGGCTTCATCAGGGACCTGACCGAACGCCAGAGCGCCGAGGCGCGGCTGCAGGAACTGCAGGCCGAACTCGTCCACATATCGCGGCTCACCGCGATGGGGGAAATGGCGTCGACCCTCGCGCACGAGCTCAACCAGCCGCTCGGTGCGATCACGAACTATCTCAGGGGATCGCAGCGGATTCTTGCCGGGCGACAGGACGAAGACTCGGTGATGGTGCGCGAAGCCATCGAGAAATCCGCCGAACAGGCGCTGCGCGCCGGACAGGTCATCCGCCGGCTCCGTGACTTTGTCGCGCGCGGCGAGAGTGAAAGGCGCATTGAAAGCATCGGCAAAATCGCCGAAGAGGCGAGCACCCTGGCCCTCGTCGGGGCAAAGGACCAGGGGGTCCGCACGCGCTTTCAGATCGCGCGCGGGAGAGATTTTGTCCTGGCCGACAAGGTTCAGGTTCAGCAGGTGCTGCTCAACCTTATCCGCAATGCGATCGAGGCGATGCAGCAGTCCGAGGTCCGCAATCTGACGATTTCGGCAGCCAACGAAGACAACGGGCTGATCCGGGTCAGCGTCGCGGATACGGGTCCGGGCATTCCGCCGGAGGTGGCGAAGCAGCTATTTCAACCTTTTGTCACGACCAAACGTGAAGGCATGGGTGTCGGCCTTTCGATCTGCCGGACAATCGTGGAAGCGCACGGTGGGCAGATATGGGCGGAGCCAAATCCGGAAGGCGGGACGATCTTCCATTTCACGTTGCGGTCCGTGACGCAGGAGGATCTCAGCGATGCCGAATGAAGAGTTGGTTCACGTGATCGACGATGACGAGGCGATGCGCGACTCGCTCGCGTTCCTTTTCAGGAGCGCGAAAATCGCCGTCACGGCGTATCAGGACCCGATGGAGTTCCTCGAGAACCTGCCTGCAATTCACGGCGGCTGCGTCGTGACGGACGTCCGCATGCCCGGCATGAGCGGGATCGACCTGCTCAAGCGGCTGCGTGAGCTGAAAAACCCCATACCGGTGATCGTCATCACCGGCCATGGGGACGTCCCCCTCGCGGTCGAAGCGATGAAACACGGCGCGGCCGATTTTCTCGAAAAGCCGTTCGAAGACGATCTCATCCTGCAGGCTGTCCGCTCGGCTCTGCGGGATCAGGCATCCCAACAGGAACATCAGGTGATGCGCGCCGCCATCGAGGAGCGGCTGTCACGTTTGAGCCCTCGTGAACGGCAGGTCCTCGAGGGTCTCGTGCTCGGTCACCCCAATAAGACAATCGGCTACGATCTCAACATCAGTCCCAGAACCGTTGAGATCTACCGTGCGAATGTCATGACCAAGATGGAGGCATCCAGCCTTTCGGATCTCGTGCGCATGGCCTTGGTGGCGGGCGTGCTCGGGAACTCCTCGGGCGGCTCCTGAGACCGCCCATCTCTAAGGCGCGACCGGCAACGGCGGATATCGATTTTTCCCAAGGTCGCGCTCTCACCTCATGCACCGGCATGATCTTTCCGGCGAACCGCCACACCCCACCGGATCATGCGCCAGGCGTTTGAGATAGCTCAAAACGCCGTTCTGCAAATCATGACCTTGTATCCTGGAACCGCGGACGCTGCGGTCCAAAGGCGAGCAAGGACCATGATCAAAGACATTCTCGTCAACCTGTCCGTCGGCAAGTCCCCCGACCATGCCCGGGACTATGCAATTTCTGTGGCTTCTCTCTTCGATGCGCATCTCTGCGCAGCAGCGTTTGCGTACGAATTCCCCGCCTGGGCGATGGAAGGCATGACCGCTTCAATGATCGAAAGCTGGTCCGCGGAACGCCGGGCGGAAGCTGAAACGGCGTTGAAGACGTTCGATGAATGCATTCGCCAGAGAAGAATCCGGTCGGATTGCCGCCTCCTCTCTGACATGTTGGGAAATCCGGCGCGCGCCTTCAGTGAGATTGCAAGAAGCTACGACCTTGCCGTTCTCGCCCAGCATGAAGCCACCGATGAGGTTCGCGAGGACCTCCTGATCGAAGCCGCCCTCTTCGATTCAGGCCGCCCCGTCCTGCTCGTTCCATTCACTCAGACAACCCGCATGAAGCTCGACCGCATCATTGTGTGCTGGAACGGCAGCAAGAACGCCGCGCGGGCCATTGGCGATGCCATGCCGTTTCTCAAACGCGCCGGCAAGATCACGATCCTGTCGATCGAGCCACGGGAGCTGAGCCAAGCCCTTCGCGGCACCCAAATCGCCGAGCACCTCGCGCGTCACGGCTTGGACGTCGAGTTCAAGCCCGTCGTGGCCCCCGACATTCGGGCGGCGGAGATCATTCTCAACGAAGCTGCGGATTCTGGCGCCGATCTCATCGTCATGGGCGCCTACGGTCACACCCGGCTACGGGAATTCGTGCTGGGCGGGGTCACGCACAGCATGCTGCAAACGATGACCGCCCCTGTCCTGATGTCGCACTGAAACTCCGGGTTTTCCATTTGGAGGGCGGATCGTGGCTCCCTGGAGCCGATTCGGCTTCCGCGCCCCTCTATGAACGATCTTTTCGATTGTCGTCCCACTCGCGCCAGTGCGTCGGGCGCACGTCTATGCGTTTGCCCGTCACCGCATTGATCCAGCCGAACGGCATACGACGGCATTTGACGATCAACGCGTGAACATTGCCCTCTTCGATCACCGCGACCTCGAGGTCGCGATCGCGTGGCGCAGTTATAACGGGTTGCCAGGCATCCATTTGCGAATCGGGCTTTGTTGAATGGCCAAAATGCATATTCGCACCGAAGCCCAGCTTCGCGTTGACTTGAATCAACCTTGGCCCGGCCACTCCCCTATCGGGAGCCCCATGGCTGTTCTCGACCGAGAGGGAATTGTCGGTCTCTGTGACGCCGGGCGCCTGGAATCCATTGCCGTCAATTTTCATTGCGGAGCGCTTTTTCGTCGACCGGGCCCACCCGATGGAATGACCCCGACGCAGGGACGGCGCCGGGGTCTTTCTGGACGAACTGGCTGGGAGGGAATGGGATATCCGTCCAGTGGCGGCAGGTTAGACGGCCGACTGCTGCGCGCCTTGATATTCATCAATTGACCGGGATCGATAACGTTGGACCGGTATGGCTCCCGGCAAATCCGCACCGCCGCGATCGAAGACCCGCGTCTTCCCTTGATTGAGCCAGGTTCCCCTGATTGAGCCAGGTCAAGGCGCACGCGGGTTCTGATCGTCATGGTCGTTGCGAGATCGGCATCGGCGACTGCAACGCGCGCGAGGAGAGTCATATCCGACGCCCTCCAATTCGCGCTGCACGGCACAATGGAGCATGCGATGAAAGCCAAAGACGTCATGACCAACTCGGTGATGTCCGTCGGCCCGGACGATACGATTGGCCGGGCAATCCGCCTCATGCTGCAGAACCACATCAGCGGACTGCCGGTGA
>CAYVBN010000496.1:0-4753 GCA_964449645.1 uncultured Hyphomicrobiales bacterium | reverse complement strand
GCCGGTGTCTTTGCCGGCAGTCTGGCGCGCTGCGTGGGCACGATCACCGTACTTGAGCGCGACGGCCCCATCGAGCCAGTCGCAGACGGTCTTGGCGCGGCGCAGAGCGTCCGCGGCCTCGTCCTGCAGGAGGGCGAGCTGTTCGGCGGGCAGAGCGGCGATGTCGCCGACGGCCATGCGCCGGAGTTCGTCGAGGGAGATGCGGTTGGAGATCGTCATCACCGCCCCCTCACGCCGCAGGCTTGCTGGGGTGGTCGGCGGTGCTCGCTCGGATCTGCTCGCGCTCGTACTCCTCGATGTCTTCGAGGCGATACACGACGCGACCGCCGAGCTTGACGAAGCGCGGGCCTTCGCCCGTCCAGCGCCACCGCTCAAGCGTGCGGTGGCTGATGTTCCAGCGCGCAGCCAGGTCGATCTGGTTGAGGTGTTTCGTAGCCATCTGTTTCTCCTTCGGTTTTGGTCGAAAACCTGCGGAGACGATGGCTGGCCGGGAGGGAGAAAACCGACCCGGTCAGAGGGAGAAGAACAGAGAGAATTTCGTCAGAGCGCGAAGCCCCAGAGACCGTTCTCGGACTTCAGATAAGGTTCGAGGTCTGCCCATCGCTGCGCGCCAAATGCTTGACGCAGCGTCTTCGCGCTGGAGTGGGCATGATCAAGGAGTTCCCGAGCGCTGAAGCGTCGGCCGTCCTGGTGTCCCTCAACCAGCTTGCGAATGATGGCGATATGGATGTCCGACTTGAGATCAATCGTGACGTTGCCATGGATGGTGAGTCGCTGCCCGCTCGGTGAGAGGGACAGGGGCGTATGAGGGCTGACGGCGGGTGTGCCATCGAGAAGTGCCGATAGGATTTCAGGGCTGATCGCCATTCCGTCGTCGAAATCGATGGCATCGCCGATGGACACGACGAGGTGCCCCGGCAGCCCCGGTTCATGGAGCCGACCACTGGGCGTGCTGGTCAAGAGAATGCGGACATGGGGTGTTGGTCGCCTTCGGGCCGCATCAGCCACATCTGCCCAAATCCTCCGGTCCGAAAGGCGGCGCGCGAACCAGATCGGGACCCGCTGCGGGCGACGGCCGATGCGCGCGTCGCCAAGCTCCCACACAGCTCGTGGAACGAGCGCTCTGGCACCGCCACGGGACGCAATGTCCAGCCCGACCAGCAAGCGGGCGAAAAGGACCGGGAAGTCCACCCCGTAGACTCCCATCCGCTCTTTCGGGACATCGACCCAGCCAGCAGACGGGCTGAAGTATCCGTAGCCGCTCCGTTCCGAGGACCAGATCAGGGAAACCGGCTCGTCTTCGAAATCAGCCAGCGAGGCGGCCGCCGCGTTATGGCCATCGGGACGCAGCACATTCGCCGCCAGCAATTTCCCCGCGCTGTTGGCGTGATAGTCGGAGAGCACGGCGCCGGCGACTTTGGCATCCGTGCTCTCCACAATTGAGAGGAGCAGATCAACCGCCCTCCGATCAATCGACGACGACACCGCCGTCTCCGGAAAGGATGCCCCAGCGCCGGAGATACTTCTCGCCGATCAGCTGCTCCTCTTCGGTCTGGTCCTTGAGATTGCAGCCATGCGGCATCGTGATCGTCAACGGCAGCGTCCGACCGCGTTTGGCATCGCCCTTGGGATGGAATTTGATCGAGAGTTTGGCCTGTGTCGCCACCCAACCGCCAGCCAGCGGATCGTTGGCGCCGAACCGCTCCGCCGACATGCTCCAGATAGTGCGGTCGGCCTTCCGAAGACATTCCAGCGTGACGCGCTCGCCCACATTGTCGATGGGCATCAGACGCAGCTGCTTGACCTCGACGGACTCGATCCCATCCTCCGGGTCGGTCGGAAAATCGAAAGGATGAAGCAGAACTGCGAGGTCGTAGGTGCGGAAGGGCACCTTCTCGCTCTGGAACTCGATCCCCAGCAGGTCGCGCGCCATGAAGCGGACCATCTCCTCGCGGCTCTCGCGGTCGTTGGCGACGACTTCGATGACGCCGGTCGCCGGTTCATACGTCATGGCCGCCTCGAACACGGGACGGCGGGCGCGGCGGACGAGCGTTCCCGCGTCATCGAACGCCAGGAAATCGTCGAGGAGGCCTTCGCGGTAAATCGCGATCTGGACAAGCTCGCAATCCTCGCCGTCGAAGGTCGGCCGGTAGCGCCCGAAGATGTCGATGTGGATGTTGTTGGAAGCGAACCGTTCGCGCAGTGCCGTCTTGAAGGCATCGATGGAGGCCTCGTCCCGCCGCAGATCGAGGTTCGGCTCGCCGATGAACCCGTCCCAGCTCCGACCACGGCGCCGCTCATCGGTGTAACGGACCTCCTCGGCATGGCGGAACCGAACCGGTTCGTTCAGGAACATCCAGAGCGAACGCGCATGGCCATTTGCCAGATCATCGAGCACCGTGCGGTCGTCGATCACGCTGTAGAGTGCGGTCTGCCCCGCATCATCGGCCAGGGCGCTCACACGCTCGGCGTCATTGACGATGCGGGCGCGGGCTTCGTCGTCCAATTCGTCGGCGGCCCGCAAAGTGACGCGGGCGACTTCCGGCTCGGGCGCCTCCCAATCGACCTCGGTCGGAAGCTCGATGCCGGTGTGGTGGAAATAGGCCTGCAGCGACGAGGCAGGCATGTTGCGGATGAAACTCGTCACTGAGGCCATGGCCGATCTCCTTAGCCCTTGATGTTGCGGGGGTCGTTCCCGTGGGAATCGGACTGGCCGATCCGACCATCCTGGTTGTGGATCTTGAACTCCGTCCCAGCGTTGCGGCTGATCTCCCGCCCACGGTCGATCGCCTCCCGCTTCGTGTCGAAGTGCCCGCTGGCGCGCTCGGCGCCGCCGCGGCGGACATCCCATCCGCCATTGGGATTGGGGACCACGTGATGGGTGCCCGAACCGTTACCTGCTTTAGCCATGACGGCCTCCTGTCCCGTGAAAGCGCGAAAGTGGGTTCGCTACTACGAACTTGTGCGCAAGATAGGTATTGCAGGTGCGGCGTGTCAAGGACTAGATGTATCGCGATAACGAACCCGGCGGACAAACAGGAGAACACCCGGTGCCAACACCCTTGGGAGAGCGCGTTCGCGAGCTCAGACTGAAGCGAGGATTGACCCTGGAGGCGCTGGCCGAAAGGGTCGGATCCAGCAAGAGCTACATGTGGGAGATCGAGAACAAGGACGTCGCGAGCCCTTCGGCCGAGAAACTTCACCAGATCGCAGCCGCCCTCGAGACGACGACCGACTACCTGATATCTGCCGACGAAGTCACCGAAGCGGACGCGACAGACACTGCCTTCTTTCGCAAGTATCAGAAGATGAAGCCGAAGAGCAAAGAGAAGCTTCGCGAGATGCTCAAGATCCTGGACGATGAGGATGAATGAGCAATAGCGGCAGAAAATCGCCCAGAAGGGCCGCGAACGATCTGACTGTGCTTCTCCGCACCGTGCTGGGAGAAGACCGGTTCCCCGTGGACGTGGAGGCGCTGGCGCTCGAAGTCTCCCGAAACCACGAGGACCCGATTACGGCAGTGAAGGGCGTCGACATCGACGGCTTCGAGGGCATGCTCCGCGCACGGCGCAAGAAGCCCGGTTGGCAGATTCTCTACAACACTCAGCCCCGCTACCGCGGACGCGAGCGCTTCACGCTCGCTCATGAGTTCGGGCACTACTTGCTGCACCGGCGCCCGCTGACCGCAGCGCACTACCGTAACGGCGAGCTCTCGGACGATTTCGACTTCGAGTGCCTTCCGCTGCAAGCCAACGGCTGGAAGGACGCGGAGAAGCAGCGTGAAGAAGAGGCCGATACCTTCGCCTCCTTCCTGTTGATGCCGATCGACGACTATCGGAACCAGGTCGGCAGTCAGGAGGTAACTCGCGACCTCCTTGGCCATGTGACTGACCGATACGGAGTTTCGCTTCTTGCGGCCGCGCGCAAGTGGATCGAATTCACCGACACCCGAGCGGCCATGGTGGTTGCGCGAGACGGATTCGCGTTGTGGGGCAGAGCGAGCACGCGCGCCTACAGAAGCGGTGTGTTCATTCAATCGGGCATGCCGATTCCCGACGGCTCCGTCATGGCCATGGGGTCGGCGTCGCAGCACACCAGTTCTCAGCGCCCGGTGGCTTTGCCCGCCGGCATCTGGACATTTAGTCGGGGCTCCGAACCCGTCCGAGAACTGACCTTCTTCTCTGACCGCCTCGGCTTGGCCGTGTCGCTCCTGCAGTTCGATCCCGCCGACTACCGGGCTGAGATTGAGGATGAGGAGCCTTGGGACAGCTACAACCAGTTCATGAAAAGTGATCGGGACTGATATTTTGGAAAGACCGGTCCGCCTATCGATAAACTTCGAGCAAATCGTCAGCTGACGGCTGTGACACAGCGCTTGGCAAAAAGGGAACCTTGAGGGAGCCGTGGTTTCTAGAGAAGAGCTTTACGTGTTGGTCTGGTCGAAACCCATGACCAAGGTCGCAGAGCAGTTTGGGGTCTCCGGCAGCTATATGGCCCGGGTCTGCGCCATCCTGAACGTCCCTCGACCCGAGCGAGGCTATTGGGCGAAGCTGGCCGTCGGCAAGGCGCCGCCGGCCGAGCCCTTGCCGGAAGCCCGGCCCGGCGACCAGCTGTACTGGTCCAAGGACGGGGAGCTACGGCCGCCCCTGAAGCCGCGGCCGCTGCCTCAGCGCCGATCCGAGGCCCATGTTCGCATCCCTAGGACTCGCATTCACGGCCTGGTCCGGGGCGCCAAGGAGCATTTTGAGAACAG
>CAYVBN010000495.1:0-4420 GCA_964449645.1 uncultured Hyphomicrobiales bacterium | reverse complement strand
CGCCTGCTGCACGCCTTCGCCCGACACGTCGCGCGTGATCGACGGGTTGTCGGACTTGCGCGAGATCTTGTCGATCTCGTCGATGTAGACGATGCCGCGCTGCGCGCGCTCGACATTGTAGTCGGCCGACTGCAGCAGCTTGAGGATGATGTTCTCGACATCCTCGCCGACGTAGCCGGCCTCGGTGAGGGTCGTCGCGTCGGCCATCGTGAACGGCACATCGAGGATGCGCGCCAGCGTCTGCGCCAGCAGCGTCTTGCCCGAGCCCGTCGGACCGATGAGCAGGATGTTCGACTTCGCGAGCTCGACGTCGTTGTGCTTGGTCTGGTGGTTGAGCCGCTTGTAGTGATTGTGGACGGCGACCGACAGCACCTTCTTGGCGTGGTCCTGGCCGATCACGTAGTCGTCGAGAACCTTGCGGATCTCCTTCGGAGTCGGAATGCCGTCGCGCGACTTCACCAGCGAGGACTTGTTCTCCTCGCGGATGATGTCCATGCACAGCTCGACGCACTCGTCGCAGATGAAGACCGTCGGCCCGGCGATAAGCTTGCGCACCTCATGCTGGCTCTTCCCGCAGAAAGAGCAGTAGAGCGTGTTCTTCGAGTCGCTGCCGCCGACCTTGCTCATTACCGTCTCCGTGGTCCGATGATGCTAGCACCGGACATCTTCCGTTTCCTAGCCTAAAGGCCCGCAGCCCTAACGTTCGGTAGAGCCCGACCTCGTTGCCAATTTCAGCCTCGCTGTTCGAACCGACTCCTAGCGAAGCACGCTAACCGAGGGATAATCAAGATTTCATTAATGATGAAAATGAGGGCGGGATAACCGTTGCGGTAGACCCCGGCCGCAATTTCCGATTCGCATCCGCCTATCTGGCGAAAATCGGGCGTGTCGCACTGGCGAAAATCGGGCGTGTCGCAACAACTTGCCGCACTGCCGCGGCGGCCGGGCGAAACTCCCGACCGCGGCCGTGCCTGTTCACGTCCCTTCACGTCGCCGATACCTGCGTCCATGTTCCCGCATGGCCGGTAGATTCGGGGCCGGCGCGGCCGGTCACCCCCGGTCGGCGAAAGCCCGCTCGGAGACTTCCTCCGGACGCTTGTCGAGCACCTTATCGACGATGCCGAACTCCTTGGCCGCTTCGGCGGTCAGGAACGTGTCGCGCTCGAGCGCGTCCTCGATCTTCTTGAGCTGCTGGCCGGTATGCCGCACGTAGATCTCGTTGAGGCGCTTCTTCAGGTTCAGGATTTCCTGCGCGTGCAGCATGATGTCGGTCGCCTGGCCCTGGAAGCCGCCGGACGGCTGGTGGACCATGATGCGGGCGTTCGGCAGCGCGAAGCGCATGTCCTTGTGCCCGGCTGCGAGCAACAGCGAGCCCATCGAGGCCGCCTGCCCGGTGCAGAGAGTCGACACCGGCGGCCGGATGAACTGCATCGTGTCGTATATCGCGAGCCCGGAGGTCACGACGCCTCCCGGCGAGTTGATGTACATCGCAATCTCTTTCTTCGGGTTCTCCGCCTCGAGGAAGAGAAGCTGCGCCACCACGAGCGTCGACATCCCGTCCTCGATCGGGCCGGTGATGAAGATGATGCGCTCCTTGAGCAGCCGCGAATAAATGTCGTAGGCCCGTTCGCCGCGGTTGGTCTGCTCCACCACCATCGGGACGAGGTAGTTCATGTAGGTTTCGGTTGGATCTCGCATTGCGGTGACCTGTGCAGGAACTGGTTGGAATCAATTGCTTCGATCAGTGTGGTCCGTGACGAATCCGCCGTTGTCGTGCAGGACCGTCACGCATTTGGCAATGCAGTCGTCGCAGATGAAGGCGGATGCCCCGGCGACGAGCCGGTTCACCTCGGTGTCGCGACGACCACAGAACGAACAGCGCAGATGCCGCCGGGACGGCGCGCGGGCAAACTCGAGAACCGACCACATCTTCCGGCTCCTTCGTTATGCCGCCCGGCTCTCGTCCTCTTCCTTGTAGAGCTCTTCGCGTGAAACCGGCTTTTCCGTCACCTGGGCGAGTTCGACGACGAAATCGATCACCTTCTCCTCGAAGATGGGGGCCCGCAGCGAAGCGAGAGCCGAAGGGTTCTTCCGATAGTAGTCCCAGATCTCCTGCTCCCGGCCGGGGAACTGGCGCGCCCGTTCGACGAGCGCGCGCGTCACTTCATCGTCGGTCACCTTGATGTTGTTCTTCTCACCGATTTCCGCAAGTACCAGCCCGAGGCGCACGCGCCGATCGGCGATCGCGCGGTATTCCTCCTTGGCGGCCTCTTCGGTCGTGCCTTCGTCGGCGAAGGTGCGTCCCTGCGCCTGGAGATCGGACGTCACCGTGCGCCAGACGTTGTTGAATTCCTCCTCCACCAGCGTCGGCGGAGGCGCGAACTTGTGCAGCTTGTCGAGCTCGTCGAGCAGCGTGCGCTTGAGCTTCTGCCGGCTTGCCGCCGTATGCTCGCGCTGAATGCGCTCTTTCACCGCATCCCGCAGCTTGTCGAGCGACTCCATTCCGAGCGACTTCGCGAAGGCGTCGTCGATCGTCACCGTTCCGGGCGCCTCGATCGATTTCGCCGTGACGTCGAACTCCGCTTCCTTTCCGGCGAGCGCCTCGGAAAGATAGTTCTTCGGGAACGTCGCCTTGACGAGCCGCATCTCGCCGGCCGTCATGCCGACGAGCTGCTCCTCGAATCCCGGAATGAAGCCTCCCGAGCCGACCAGGACGGCGATGTCCTCGCCGGTGCCGCCCTCGAACGGCTGGCCGTCGATCCGGCCCGTGAAGTTGATGACGACCCGGTCGCCCTGCTCGACCTTGGCCCCTTCGGGCTTGGCGCTGAACGGACGGTTCTGATCGGCGATCTTCTGCAGCGCCTCGTCGACCTCGGCGTCGGTGACATCCGCCACCAGCTTCTCGAGCTTGATGCCCTTGAAGTCGGCGAGCGTGATCGGCGGCACCACTTCGAGCGCCACCGTGTAGGATAGGTCCGAGCGTCCGGCGATGATGCCTTCGATCTCGCTCTCCGCGGTCGGCAGCGAAACCTTGGGATCCATTGCCAGCTTGAAGCCGTTGTCGCTGACGATCTTGGTGTTGGCCTCGCGCACCGCCTCCTCGATCGCCTCGACCATCACGGAGCGGCCGTAGACACGCTTGAGGTGCGAGACCGGGACCTTCCCGGGACGGAAACCGTTGAGGCGCACGCGGTCCTTGATCTGGACGAGCCGGTCGTTGAGCCGCGTCTCGAGATCGGCCGCCGGCACCACGACGCGGAACTCGCGCTTCAAGCCATCGGCCAGGGTTTCGGTCACCTGCATGATTCTGACAACTCGTCCGTGTTCGTGTTGCAAATTCTGTCTGCGGAATCGCGCGCCGGTGGAGGGGGTGGTGCGGGCGGAGGGCCTCGAACCCCCACGACTTTCGTCACGGGAACCTAAATCCCGCGCGTCTACCAATTCCGCCACGCCCGCGAAGGGCATCGCCCGGCTGGACGGGGCCCAATCGAGCGGCGCGGCTTATATCACGGCGGCGCGTGACTGCGCCATAAAAATAGGCCGCCAACCGCTGCGCCGCAATGATGCCGTATGTGTTGACGTTTCGTCGCAAGTTGCATTCACCATGTGCCCTGCCGTCGTGGCGCGAGGCCGGGCACGGAGGCGAGCCGGAGCGCCGGAGGCCGGGACGATCCTGTGAGCGAGACCTCGATTTCACGCCGGCGCGTGCTCGCCAGCACGGCGCTCGCCCTGGCCGCCTGGACGATGCCACGCCGTGCGCTGGCGGCTTCGCCGGTCGCGGCGACCGGGCCGGACGGCTTTCGTGTTCTGACCGCCCGGCCTGCCTCCGTCGCCCTCGCCGGCCCCAAGCAGCCGGCGACTCCCGTGTGGAGCTTCGACGGCACCATCCCGGGTCCGCTGCTGCGGGTGCGGCGGGGAGACGAACTCAGGGTCCGTTTCCGGAACGGATTGCCGGAGCCGAGCGCCATCCACTGGCATGGCGTCCGCGTTCCGAATGCCATGGACGGAACCGCGCTGGTACAGCGCCCGGTCCCGCCCGGTGACAGCTTCGACTACCGTTTCACGCCGCCGGACGCCGGCACCTTCTGGTATCACGCGCCGCTCGGCACGCAGATCGACCGCGGCCTCTCCGGGATGCTCGTCGTCGAAGAGACCAGCACGGTCGAGGTCGACCGGGAGGTCGCACTCGCAATCGGTGACTGGCGCTTGCGCGCGGACGGGAGCCTCGCGGGAGAACCGGACCGACAGGATGCGCGTGCGGAGGCCGGCAGCCGCCTGACCGTGAACGGCAACGCGGCACGCGACATCCCGGTCCGGCAGAACGAACGGCTACGTCTGCGCCTGCTCAACACCACGCGCGCGCGCCTGCTCGCCTTCGCGTTCGGTCGCCAGGTCGTCACCGTGATGGCGCTCGACGGCC